>JBCDBX010000011.1:0-35195 GCA_039182865.1 Pseudomonadota bacterium | reverse complement strand
TTCGTGATGAGATGATTAATCAGGTAGAGCAAAATCCTAATATAACTGTTTACACTAATGCGACATGCACAGGCTGGTTTGCAGAAAATTATCTGACAGTGATGTGCGAGAATAAAATGCTAAAAATACGTGCAAAACATGTGATAGCAGCTACCGGTATACTCGAGCAACCAATTATTTTTAGGAATAACGATTTACCAGGCGTCATGCTGTGTAGTGCAATTCAACGATTGATCAATTTGTACGGTGTATCTCCTGGCTCAAAAGTATTGATAGCGACTACATCCAGTGATGGTTATGCTACTGCTCTAGACTTAATTGAAGCAGGAATAGAAATTACAGCAATAATAGATTACAGAAAAAAACAAGATGAATCTGATTTTTGTAGTGAAATTAATAAAAGTAATATCACTGTATACCAGAACCACTATATTGAAGAAATAGTTTCAGGCAATGGAACAAATTATATTAGTAGTGTAAAAATCAAAAGCTTCGATAAGCATGATAAAACGACAGATACAATTAAAGTCAATTGTGATTTTGTTGGAATGTCAGGCGGTTACTCCCCTGCAGGCCAATTAATTTGCCACTCTGGAGGAACACTCAAATACGATAAGCAGCTAGAAACATTCAAGGTTGATATTAACCAAGCAAATGAAGATTCATCAATTGCAGGCTCACTCAACAACTACTCGAAATTAGAAGAGGTTGTTAGTGATGGCAAGTATGTGGCTAATCGGTGCATGAGTAAGATTGGAATAAATGTAGAAACAGTCAATGCGTCAAGTATGCCTGTTAACTCAACTAGTAAATTGTCTAATTTTGCACCCCCCATAGTGACTAGTGGCAAAGGTAAGGACTTTATTGATTTTGATGAAGATTTACAGGTTAAGGATATTATAGATGCTATCAAAGATGGATATGATGATCTGGAGCTTGTAAAACGTTATTCTACAGTTGTGATGGGGCCTTCTCAGGGGAAACACTCTGCTCTAAATAATGCAAGGCTGGTATATGATACTAAGGGACAGTCTATAGACGGAGTCTCTATCACAACACAGAGGCCACCATATCATCCGGAATACATACAACATTTAGCCGGCAAGTCTTACCAGCCAGTAAAGCAAACCGCAATTCATTATAGACATGAACAATTAAATGCAAAATTTTTCTCTGCTGGTTCATGGCTAAGGCCTTCGTATTATTCTACCCAATCTAGCAGTACTAAATGTATCGAGGAAGAATACTTAGGCATTAGAAATAACGTAGGTCTAATCGATGTATCTACACTAGGAAAGATTGAAGTTTTTGGCAAAGATGCTGCAGAGTTCTTAGAGAGAATATACACATCTACCTACAAAAAACAAAGAATTGGCAGATCAAAGTATGTATTAATGACTGATAAAACCGGTTCAATAATAGATGATGGTGTCGCATGTCGACTAAGTGAGCATCTATATTATGTAACTACTACATCAAGTGGGGCTGATAATGTTTATCGCATTATGACCTTATGGAATTCCCAATGGAATTTAGATGTGAGCATTACAAACCTAACATCAGCATATGCAGCTATAAATTTGGTAGGCCCTAAATCTAGATTAGTTTTGCAAAAGGTGGTTGATGATATAGATCTGTCGACTGATGCATTTGAGTATATGGATGTGCGCAGTGGGCATATCCAAAATATTCCAGCTAGACTTGTAAGAGTTGGTTTTGTTGGAGAATTAGGATATGAGATTCATGTGCCTTATACATTTGGTGAGTCTTTGTGGGACATTCTAATGTTTGCTGGTAAAAGTTTTAATATAAAAGCAGCTGGTGTTGAAGCTCAACGACTCCTCAGACTGGAAAAAGGGCATATAATTGTAGGCCAGGATACTGATGGATTAACGAATCCCTATGACATCAGTATGGATTGGGCAATTTCTAAATCTAAGCCTTTTTTTAATGGCCAACGTGCAATTGAGGTAATTAAATCAAAAGGTATTAAAAAATCTTTAATGGGTTTTAAAATTGAGCCTAGTAGTAAAATGCCTGAAGAATGTAACTTAATTATATCTAATCACAATATAGTCGGTCGAATAACCTCAGTTGCATATTCGCCTATACTAAAATCAACTATTGGTCTTGCATTGCTTTCAACTAGCGACATAAAAATAGGAGATATGATTTCAATAAAATTATCTAATGGTGATTATGTTAATGCACTAGTTTGTTCTATTCCTTTTTATGATTCGGATAATAAGCGTCAGCAACTTTAGGTTCGTTATGGAATTATCAGATATACAAGAATTAATAAGATATACACATCAATATAAATCATGTAAAGAATATCAAGATAATTATGAAGTAATACATGGGTATGCAGTAATAACACACTTAGAAGATACTCAAAGTGAATTAGAAGATGCTAAAAAATTAGGATTTACTGATTTAAGCTATTTGCCACGCATTGGAGTTAAAAAATATAATGCTGATCCATCAGTAGTTAATAGAATTAAAAATATTCCTGATCATGTAAATACAGCCTTATGTGATGATAATTATTTAATCGCAAAATTAGGATTTGATGAAATATTATTAGTTAGCTCAATCAGTAGTGATGGTGAATTAATTAAATCACTTAATAAAGATAATAAAAATATAGCAGGTTGTGAAGATCAAGCAGTTCTCGTCCCTAGACATGATACTCATGCATGTTTTGCGTTAACTGGAAGTCTCACCTCAGAGTTATTCGCAAAAATTTGTGCTGTTGATTTGCGATTAAATAAAATTAAAAATTTAGAAGTAGTGCAAACAAATATAGCAAGAATTAGCGCGATAATTATCAGAAATGATTTTAATGAATGTCCGTGTTTTTATATACTAGTTGATCAATCATATGTTCACTATTTTTGGAGCTGTATTACAGAATTAATGGAAGAATTTTCTGGTAATATAATTGGTTGCCATAGTTTTAGTTTGCTCAGGTGATTGACTTAACTAACTGGATATAAATCAAATGCAATACCAATTCTTTTACCATTTTTTTCAAACGGAATAGTTCCATGAAAAAAATATGATGGGAAAATCAATATTGTACCCATCTCAGGGTAGCGGGCAGTTAATGGGAGATTAATATCATTTTTTATATTTACATCGGGTCTACCAAATTCCAGCCAGCCTAAATGATTAGTGTCATCTTTTGAGACAAAATCAGGCATATCAACATAATAAACACCACTGAGTAAGGAATTTTCATGAACATGGGGTGGATGTACTCCACTTTCTTTTAATATCGAACCAATGAGTGTCATTTTATAATTATTAGGTATTTGTTTGAGGATTGAGTCTTCATTATTATCAGCGACCGACATTTTCAAGTTATTTACAATCTTTGAAATAGATTTTTCTAGGGTTTTCATAGATCGGGTAGGCTGAGTCAGTAAATCAGAGGTTACTGCACCCCCATTTGTGACTCGCTCGAGTGGCTCCCATATTAATGATTTATGCTTGTATATATCATTAGCAAGCGCATCATTAAACTCATCAATAGATTTGTAACCAAGTGGCGTATTTAGTGTCACTTGGTAAATCATTTCCTCAAAATTATAAAGTTTTTCCCAGCCAGCCTGGTCGCCTTTGTACCAGTTTGCAATTGCCTTGTATGCAAGTGCATGTTGACAATGTGAATTTATCTGAAGACTGTAATTTGCATATTCAAGTGCAGAGTTTGCATCATTGATTGTCAAGCATAAGCCAGCAAGTTTATACGCTGCCTCAACATTATGCTTATTGAATTCCAATGAATTCTTATAACTACGAATCGCATCGTCTATTTCGCCCAATTCGTAATATGTATTTCCCAAGTTTAGGTAGGCATTATCATAATTAGGATTTAAATTAACTGCTGCTTCAAAGCATAATCTAGAATCTTCGTATTTTTTCTGCTGATATAGAATAATACCTTTGCTGTTAAAGGCTTCGGCGTAATTAGGTGATGCGGATATAGATCTGTCTAATAAATTTAAGGCTTCTTCGTACTTACCTATTTTATATTTAGCAATTCCTGCAAAATGTAGTAAAGATGAATCAGAATTATTATATGTAATTAATTCGCTATATATTTTTTCAGCTTTAGAATATTTTTCATTTTTTAACAAACTAAATGCATGCTCAGAGAGTTCTCGCTGACTAAGTTGTAAGTGAGAATTTTTCTTTTTAGATAGTTTTGCTAATTTTCTTCTCTCGCCGCGATTCATCGATAGTGACCATTGATGATGACATTACCCTTAAATGAAAGAGGTTTTAACTGAGGCAAACATACCAAACAGATTTGCAGGTCTCAAATATATGTTTGAAGTTAATTTCATTGGGTGTAGCATTAGTATAAAAGCATAATCTGTAAAAATCATTTTATCTTATTCATAGTTACAAAACTTCTAAATTAGTAAATGATATGAACAATGCTCGCAGAAATATAATAAAGAATTCCATTTTGCTGGGAGCATCTCTTGGTATGGGCTATCCACTTGTATCAAGTTCCAAGACTAATCAGTCGTTTAGCATTACAAATTCTAAAAGCATCAAAGTGGGGCTGTTGTGGTCATTATCAGGGCATCTAAGTGTGATTGAAACCCCATCATTGGATGTTGGACTATTCTGGATCGATAAAATTAATAAAGAAGGTGGCGTTGCAGGGCTGCAAGTAGAACCTGTCATTATTGATGCATACTCAGATATTAAAGCATACCGGCAGGGTATTGATCATTTGATGAATAAAGAAAATGTGGTCGCGACCTTTGGAGGGTATACCTCAGCAAGTCGTCGTTCAGTTATGCCTTTGGTGACTTTAAATAACAGCTTGTTTTATTACCCAACATGTTATGAAGGTAGAGAATGTTGGCAAAATATAATATGCACCGGCCCAATAGCAAATCAGCACTCATACGATTTGATACCTTATATGGTTAAAGAATATGGGCCAAGAGTTTATTTTATTGGGTCTAATTATGTGTGGCCTAAGGAATCCAATTTTAATGCTAGTTTCTGGTTGAAACAAATTGGAGGTGAAAAAGTAGGAGAGTCTTATATACCATTAGGTCATGGTAATTTTGATAATGCATTTAAAGAGATTCGTGAAATTCAGCCCGACTGGATATTCTCTACAGTAGTTGGAGAGTCCGATATATATTTTAGAAAGGAATATTTACATGCCGGATTTGATCCAGAAACTATGCCAACTGCTTCATTAACTACCTCAGAAATGGAGGTAGCCTTGATGGGAGCTAATTATGGTGAAGGCCACGTACTTTCTGCACCTTACTTCCAAAGTCTCGATAATGAGTGTAATCATTCTTTTGTAGATGAATTTTTATCTAGTGAGTATGGAAGAAGTGGTGTAACACATTACAATATGGAGGAGACTTATCTTACATTTCTTTACTTCAAAAAAGCGGTTGAAAACTTAGTTTTAGCCGAAGGAGAGGAAGCAATAAGTCCCGGGAAAATTAGAGAATATACCGCTGGAATGAAGCTCTCAGCTGAAGAGTCTCCTGAAGGCCCAGTCAAAATTGATAGAAATAATTTTAATAGTTGGCTTACACCTAAGATAGGTAAATTTAATAGCCAAGGCCAGATTGATTTACTTTATCAACAACAGCATCCAATCGCACCTGAGCCATACAAGCTGTATCCTCATAGAGGGGAGTGTATGGTTGATGGATTGCATCTACCAAATGGCAATATAGTCAGAGCCGCATCCTAAAGCACCAGTAAATAATTTAGACTTAACATATTGCAAAATGTAATGTTACTAAATATTAAAAAACTTGTTAATAATATGTCGGTAGGTCAAAAAGTGCTTACTGTTATATTCCTGGAAATAATCTCTTATACCGTTGTCACGGCAGTTGCTTTAATACAGATTAATAATGTTGGAAATGTCGTTAAGCAAATGTCAGATTTGCAAATGCCATTATATTCGTCTATTGAGAGTGTAAGGCTTAACATTCAAGAGAGTAGGCTGAATCTCAAAGATATTATATTCATTGGTGACCGGGTAGTTTACGACAAACAAGCTGAAGAATCCTACATATATGCTCGAGCAAAATATCAAGAGAATGTGAATGATATTTATAATGAAATTGATTGGGCAGATCAGTTAATTACAAAGTCTACTAAATCAGCAAACTCTAGAGACAATTTAATTGAGCAATACTCAAATGACTTACAGAAAATATTAATTAGCTTAAGAGATGCCAATAGGGAATACAACACGCTAGCAAGTAAAGTGTTTAATCACATCGAAGATGGCTCATTTTTAATGGGGCTCGAAATTATATCTCAGGTAGAAAATAGTGAGCGCGATCTAAATGAAAACCTGGATCTCCTAGTATCAGAATTAGGACTACTTAGAAATGCCTCAGTAAGCTATGCATTAGAGGTGGAAAGTATCGCCTCAAAATTTACTATTCTTGCTTCGATAATTACTATCTGTATCGTCATTACTATATTTTTCTTTGTAGTTAAGAGAAATATTACTACACCATTGCACTCTCTAACAGATACGATAAATTCCATTAGTGCTTTACATGATGTCGAGGATTCAGAAATTGAGAAAGAACTAATGACTAGGGGCGATGAACTTGGCATGGTTAGCCGAAGTTTTAATAAATTAAAACATGATCTTAGCGCACAGGATAAAGATTTAAGAATTGCAAAAGAAGATGCTGAAAAAGCTAATAGAGCAAAATCACAATTTCTGGCAGCAGCGAGCCACGATTTAAGACAGCCTCTGCATGCAATGCAAATGTACACTACCGTACTAAAACAAAAAATACGTAATAAAGACACACTAAAAATAATCACTGATATAGAGGAAGTGTCAGTCTCAACAGGTCGATTATTAAATGCTATTTTAGATGTTTCAAAATTAGAAGCAGGATCTGTCAAGCCACAGATTGAAGTATTTTCAATTAAAGAATTGCTTAATAGAATAGCTCGAAACTATAAGCCAATTTCATATAAAAAAGGACTTGGGATGTCTATTCATCCTTGTAGTCTCTACATTAAAAGTGATCCCATACTCTTAGAACAAGTACTTGGTAACTTCATATCAAATGCTATTCGCTATACGGAATCAGGGCGAGTAGTAGTTGGCTGCCGCAGAAGAAATAATAAAGTGGCTATCGAAGTACATGACTCTGGTCCAGGTATACCCAGCATGAAACAAAGCGTTATATTCAATGATTTTTATCAATTGCATAATCGAGAAAGAGACCGAGATAAAGGTTTAGGTCTAGGACTTGGTATCGTAAGGAGACTCTCAGAATGTCTTGGGCATGAAATAGAGCATAGCTCTAAGCTTAAGAAAGGTTCTAAATTTTCTGTGATAGTGGATACAGTATCAATCGATAATATGAATCAAGCTTATTTCAATGCTGAAGTAATATCACTGCATAGCTTGAAGAATACAAAAATATTTTTAATTGAAGATGATGAGATTGTCTTGCACTCTACTCAACTTTTATTAGAAAGCTGGGGTTGTATTGTGAGTTATGCCAAAACAGCACGTGAGGCAATTAAATTTTTTGAAAGTCACGAATATCTGCCTGATGTTATGATAGTTGACTTTAGGTTGCCGGATATGAATGGAAAATTGCTCGTAGAAAAAATTGATAAGATAAAGGAAGAAACTATACCTACATTTTTTGTCACTGGTGAAGCAGAACCCGAGGAAATTGCAAAGTTATTAGATAATAAATATTTTGTACTTTCTAAACCTGTGCATCCTGCAAAACTTCGATCGCTAATTTCTAATATGGTTGAAAACAAAAACCAGCAGCCACTTTTTTCTGCGGGGAATCTTAACTTTAGAGGAACATAATAGTTTTCTAATCGCTAACTATATGCTTAGAAAATTTTGTAACTGCTTCAGTTCTGTTTTGAACATTTAGCGCTTTAAATATCCGTGAAGAGTGCATTTTTATTGTACCTATTGTTAAGCCTAACTCATCTGCGATATCTTTATTTGATTTTCCTTCTGACATAAGCGCTAGAACCTCTAACTGTCTTTCCGTTAGATAGTTGGATAACAAACTACTCTTATTGTTGGAAAGGTTGTTCTCTAATGTAAATTGCTGGATTTCATTATTGTCACTAAAGTTTTCGGTAAGAATATGGGGAGGAACATAAACTCCACCTGATAATACTAATTTAAGTGCGCTAATCATAACTTCTGGGGAAGAAGATTTCGGTATATACCCCATTGCTCCAGCAGATAGTGCATTTCTAATTGAAGAGATATTTTCTCTTACAGACACTACTATAATTGGAATGGATGGAAACTTTTTAGAGATTTTTGAAATAGCATTTGAATCATCCATTCCAGGCATGACTAAATCCATCATAAGTAAATTAACACTTTGAACAGAGCTTTCAAGCAGTCTTATCGTTTCATCTAAGTCATTTGTTTCAATAATTTCTACGTTATCGTCGATAAGCCTAATTAGTTGAGCTAGGCCGCCTCTAACTAACGCATGGTCATCTGCAATGATTATTCTGGATAGTTTCATTTCCGCGCTCAAATTGATTTATGTATTTTCAATGATATCTATGCACCAAAGTTACTCAACACTATAAGAAGGCCGCATCATTTTCTTACGATTTTAATCAACTCAATAGATTAGTAAACGATAAATTATTTTACGCTTGGTTTAAGTGCCGGCTTGTGGGTTTTCAAGTTGATTATAGTTTATTTTCCTCAAGTTGTTGAAATCTATACTGCTTAATTTATGCCACATGATTTTACCAGGCAAAGTTCTGTAGTTAAGAGTCTCATGAATACTTAAGTTTACATATTTAGTTGACCTACTGACTAACATGTGATTCACTACATACCTAAGTATATAGTCTTTAGTATCTAATAAAATACATAAATGTCTATATGGGTCATCTTAGCCTAATGCTTGAGACGTAGAAGAATAATTAATTCATTAATTTAATTCATAAATGTTTTGGGCAAAAACTTAAGCGTATCTACTTTAGTGAAACTAGAAGTCTACCTTTTGTATTTGTTAAGGAGAGTAAAATGAGTGATAAACCCTTAGATAAGAAACGAAGATCGGTGATCAAAGGCTCGGTGTTAGGTGCGTCAGCCGCAGCTTTAGGATTCCCCTCAATATTTATTCGCAAAGCAACAGCAGCCCCGTGGGTCAAGAAAAGTGACGACACCATCAAAGTCGGCTTACTTTGGTCTCAAACTGGAAACCTTGCTGTTATCGAAAATGATTCTACACAAGTAGCTTTGTATGCAATTGATGAGATAAATGCAAACGGCGGTGTGGCTGGAAAAATGATTGAGCCTATTGTTGTTGATGCAAAATCTGACATCAAAGTTTACTCAGAGAAAATTAGTGAACTCATTATCAAAGATAGAGTCATGTCTGTATTTGGAGGTTATACATCGGCTAGTAGAAGAGCTGTTATGCCCATCGTAATGGCACGCGATCATTTGTTTTACTATCCCACTTGTTATGAGGGTCGCGAATGTATGCAAAATATTATTTGCACAGGACCTTTAGCCAATCAACACTCTTTTGACTTAATTCCTTTCATGGTTGAAAATTTTGGACCTAAAGTTTACTTAATTGGTTCAAACTACATTTGGCCAAAAGAATCGAACAAAAATGCCAAGGTCTGGTTAGAGCGTGTAGGCGGTGAAGTCGTTGGTGAAGACTACGTTCCATTGGGCGGTTCGGAATTTACTCCAATATTTAATAAGGTGCGGCAGCAAAAACCTGACTTCATATTCTCTACCGTAGTCGGTGACTCTGATATAGCAATGCACAAGCAATTTTTGCAAGAGGGGTTCAAATCAGACAAATTACCAATTGCTGCATTGACAACTGGAGAAATTGAAATTCGTGCAATGGGTGCCGAAGCAGGTGCTGGGCACTTCTTATCTGCACCGTATTTCCAGGCTCTTGATAATCCTACTAATCAAAAATTTGTAGAAGGGTATTTATCAAGTAAGTATGGTGGTGGTGGTGTAACCCATTACAACATGGAAGAAACCTATTTATCACTTTATGTTTGGAAATATGGGCTGGAGAAAGCTCTTCAAGATACAGGCAATATCGAAGATGTTACACCAAGGATGATCCGAAATGTATCGGGCGATATAGCTGTTGAAGACGATGTATCTCCTGAAGGCAAGATTTGGATCGATCCAGATAACTTCAATACCTGGCTTAAACCAAAAATTGGTATTTGTCAGCCTGACGGACAATTTAAAATTGTTAAGGCCGCAGCAGAGCATGTTAGGCCTGATCCATTTGCAATATATCCTGAACGTGGCGTTTGCAAGAGTGAGGGACTTGTTACACCAGATGGAACAGTTAAAACCAATGTCTTGTAGTTTTAGTTTTTAATTTAGAGTGCATGAAATTAAATTTTCATGCACTCTTTATTCCATTGATGCGGACTAGAATGAAATTTAATATTTAGTAGCGACATCTATCTATTCTAAAATTCTATTCGCTCAGCAATTAACTAGAGAATAGTTATTCTATACGGATTTTTGAAGGTGATTCACCTTGCTGATCTAAACTAGAGTTATATATTGGGAGAAACTTAATATGAGTGTGCATGACTTTTGGACTCCATTTGCACTATATCCTTTCTTAAATGCCATTTTCATTGGAATTAGTCTTGCGAGTATTTTTTTTATAGCAGCTTTAGGACTTACTATTATCTATGGCACCATGGGTGTGATTAACATGGCGCACGGAGAGTTCATCATGCTGGGTGCATATACTACTTATGTATTTCAAAACTATGTAGGTATGCCTTTTCTACTTTGCATCCCTATATCATTTGCAATGCTAGTATTATTTGGTCTTCTGATTGAGAGAGGAATAATTAGGACTCTTTATACGCGACCTCTAGATACACTACTTGCCACTTGGGGTCTTTCATTAATTTTAATTCAAAGCATACGCTTAATCTTTGGCGGTGAGCCTAAGTATGTTGGCGTCCCTGATTGGTTGGATTTTCAGATTACGGCAAACTTCATTCATCTTTCAGGAGTTAGAATTTTTATTATTTTGTTTGCAATATTATTAGGCGCTGTCACTTGGTTTTTGATGTACAAAACAACATTGGGAATAAAAATTCGTGCTGTTATGCAAGATAAAGAAATGGCTGCAGCATTTGGTATTGACGCTAATAAAATTTACAGTATGACATTTGCATATGGAGCGGGACTTGCCGGTATCGCCGGAGCATTATTTGGCGCACTTAAAACTTTATTCCCAGATATGGGCAGTGGATACATCGTTGAGGCATTCTTGGTGGTGGTCGTTGGAGGTATAGGTCTGGCGGGTAGTATGTTCAGTTCAGGATTACTAGGAGAACTATCCTCTATATTTTCCTATTTTACCAATGAAACCTTTGCTCGTTTCATACTATTCTCACTGGTTGTTGTATTCCTAAGATTTCGTCCACAAGGACTTATATCTGAGGGAACAACTAGAAGATAGTCAATTTGTTTAGAGAATAAGATAATGAACGGCAATCTCTACTATAATAAAAAAGCACAGTGGTTATTCTACATATTTGTTTTTATTGTTATCGCGCTGATTCCATTTGCCTCTGATCCATTTACTTTAAATCAGTTTAGCCGATATTTGATCTATGCAATCCTCGCAGTATCAGTATCTCTGGTTTGGGGATATGGAGGTATATTAAGTCTCGGACAGGGAATAGCTTTTGGCATGGGGGCTTACTGTATGGCTGCAACCATGCAGATGCAGTATCAAGATCCTGTGAGCGATCCGATACCTTCTTTCATGTTGACCAATGAGTTGAGTGAATTGCCTGCTATATGGGAACCATTTTGGTCAACTCCAGTAGGCCTTTTTCTCGCAATTTTAGTACCAACAATATTTTTTCTAGTCTTCGGCTACATGATGTTCCAAGCAAGAGTGGCTGGGGTGTTTGTAGCTATTATGACACTTGCAATGTTAGCCGCTTGGTACAGTATTGTTTATGACATGCAACCATTTACTGCGGGATTCAATGGGATAACACCGCCTAAAGCGTTTGAGATTTTTGGTGAGTCTATTGACCCTTACAGTGAGCGTGCATATTGGATTTGCTCGGGCTTTCTGGCCTTTTTAACCTTGGGAACTAAATTCATTCTTGGGACAAAGTTTGGCTTAATTGTGCAATCTATGAGAGATGATCCCGAAAGAGCGAGATTTCTCGGTTACAGTGTCGCTTATTATCAAACAGTTCTTTTCACATTGTCAGGAATCATTGCAGCGTTTGCAGGAATTTTGTGGGTCATGATGGTTCAATATGTATCACCAACTGCTATGGAAATTAGTTTGAGTATTTCCATGGTCATATGGGCAGCTGTAGGTGGAAGAACATCCTTGATGGGTGCAATTTTTGGAGCAATTCTTATTAATGTTGGGCAAAGTTATGCTGGTGATGAATTTCAGCAGGCCTGGTTGATTATTCTTGGAGTAACATTTTTATTAGTAGTCTTGTTTTTGCCTAAGGGTCTAACAGGATTATGGGAACTCATTCTTGAAAAAATTTCTTCAAAATCCCAATCGACCACTTAGAGATACATGTCAATCCTAGAGCTCAAAAATGTAACTAAAACATATAACGACTATTCTGTCGTTAATGATTTTAACTTCAGTGTAAATGAAGGCGAATTGCGCTGTCTTTTAGGTCCAAATGGTGCGGGTAAAACTACATCAATTGATTTGATTACGGGAAGACAAAAACTAACATCTGGAAAAATTCATTTTAATGGTACTGATATTTCTAAGTTACCCGAGCGCAAAATTGTTAATCTTGGTGTAGGTCGAAAATTTCAAGTTCCTGCGGTATTTAAAGAACTTACCGTTCGAGAAAATTTTGAGGTTGCATATTCCAACAAGAAGTTAGGACCATTTCAAAACATGAATCCGTTTAGGAAGATTAAGTCTTCTAGCCGATTTTACGAAATAATCGAGTTGGTGTCTCTGCATGATCGTTTAGATAGCTATGCGGGCTATCTTTCTCATGGCCAAACACAGTGGCTAGAGATAGGCATGGTTCTGATGCAAAATCCGAAGTTACTTTTAATGGACGAACCAACTGCGGGGATGACCGAGCAGGAAACAGAAAAAACATCGGAGTTATTTAAAAGCCTAAAAGGCGATCACACACTCGTCGTTGTTGAACATGATATGTCATTTGTAAGAAGTATTGCAGATGTAATTTCTGTGATGCATCAGGGAAGTATGCTAGCTGAAGGAACAATAAATGAAATTGAAAATCACCAAAAAGTAAAAGAAGTTTATTTAGGTAGTGAAGGAATAAACTAGCATGTTAGATCTAGCAAACGTCACCGCATACTACGGTAAATCTCCAATTCTACAGGGTATAAATTTTTCTCTGGACAAGGGTGAGTGCCTTTGTGTATTAGGAAGAAATGGCGTTGGAAAGACAACTTTATTGAAAACTATAATGGGGTTAGACACCACTATAAAAGGTGAGTTATTAATTGATGGAATTGATTATTCAAACAAAGCGGCAAACTTAAGGGCAAAAGCAGCTCTTGGGTATGTGCCTCAAGGTCGAAGAATACTTGGCAAGTTTAGTGTTAGAGAAAATATATTATTAGGCACATTTGCAAGAACAGATGAAAAGAACGTAATTCCTGAGAATTGTTTGTCTCTATTCCCTTATCTCGCTGAAAATTTAGAAAAGCGTGCAGGGTTGCTATCTGGAGGTCAGCAACAGCAACTGGCTATTGCAAGAGCTTTGGCAACTGACCCTGATATTTTATTGTTAGATGAGCCCACCGAAGGTATTCAGCCTAATATTGTTGAAGAAATTCAAAATACACTGTTCCATTTGAATAAAGACTTAGGAATGGCCATGATATTGACAGAGCAACACATTAAAATTGCAAAGAAGCTCGCAGATAAATTCCTAATACTTGATATTGGAAAGCCTGTCGCTCAGGGCCCTATTAATGAGTTGACTGATGATCTTATAGAAGAGCACCTAACGATATAATTATTTAATCACAAGCTCATCCATTTATTTAATATAGTTCAGTCTGCTTTTAATATTGAGCTATAAGTTGTTTGTTTAATAAATAATATGATCTTGAGTCGTCAGGGATCTTTCAGATGCTGCACAATTATGCACTAGAATAATTGTATCACTTTAGTCTACATTTTCTCCTCTTATTATTGACCTAAACGAATTATTGTGATTCACTTACTTACTATAGTATATATACTATAGTAAGTAAGTTTACTGCTGACTTTAGAGTTGTAGGTAATTTTGAAATTCACAAGGTTATTTCAAAAAGTAGTCTTAAGCACATTGTAAATATTTGTCTGGAGGAAGAAATATGATCTCAATACCAAAAAAAGGTACTCCTGAACGCGATCGGCTGATCGCAAAACATAAAGAGTGTATCGAGTCTATGAAAGGTGTCCCTGGGTGCACAATTTTAAAAGCTGAGGTTCAAGGAGATACGACAGAAGTGGGTGGAGGAATTCATGATGACCCCCTACTTAATAAAGTGCTAATCAGGATGCGAACAGCAATGCCAGGTGACTTTGGTGGCAAGTTGGTCGTTATTTGCACGAAAGTTGAAAAAGAATGGCGTATAGCTAGGTTAGCAGGAATACGCGGAGTCCCTCCAGAGTTTGTGAATGACAAAGTTTACGATAACGAGCAAGACCCACAGCACGATATATTTTTGATGCGTTTGGATGAATTAGATGCAGAAGATGGTTTTCCAGAACACTTTAATGAGGGCTGGAAGCGCAGAGATGATAACTGGACGGTGACGTAATCAAACTACTTTAGGCATAGGTAAGTAATTATTAAATAGGAGGCTACGTAAATGTGTGCAATGAGATTAACGGGTTATGCTGATTTATTTGGTGTAAACCCCGGGAAACAATAAAATTCCACGTCAATTGTGACGGCCCTGCAAAATACAACTGTCAAATTGTGAAAATGATCCATGCGGACACTAACCCTCGTGGTCCGGGATTAATTGAAGAAAATATTGAAGCCGAGTGTAACGGCGAGTACAAGGGAAGACCGCAGACGATTTATAGTGGCTCTTATGGGTATGTGCAGGACAATCCTCATATCCAATGCGAATCTTTCACAATGCAATGTTGGATTTGGCCAACTACTCCCAAGACTCACCCTAAATATTGGCGCCATGGCGCACAGGGTCTGATGACGAAATGGAGTGATGGTAAAGGCTATGGGCTTTTTATTAATGAAGATGGCTGTTTAGAGTTAAGAATTAATGGGACTAAAATCTCAACAAATGCACCAATCCGTGATCATGCTTGGCACTTCGTGGCTGCATCTTTTGATGCTGCTACAGGCGAAGCAATTTTGTATCATGAACCTCAAGTTGTATATGCACTTGATCCAGAAATTCCTCCTGTATCACAGACAGTAAAGGGTGCTATCAAACATACCGACGGAGTCCCATTCGCAGTCGCGGCCTATGCCAAAGGAGCAGACTCTAGCCCTCAAGCACAAGCCTCTAAACCTGCTGGTATGGTTATGGCTGGACACTATAACGGCAAAATAGACAGCCCTCGCTTGTGCAGTAAAGCCCTAAGCCGACAGGAAATTGAAACCATGAAACTTGGTGCACAACCCGGTTTAACAGAGCGACGTCACTCAGGTCCAACGGGTCCACTTTCAGAGTGTCTAGTCGGATCATGGGATTTTTCAGATGGCATCAATACCATGATTGGTAAAGATCATGGCCCATATTTATATGATTTAGAAATTGTAAATTGTCCAACCAGGGCAATGACAGGTTACAATTTTTCTGGCCATAATTTTGATTGGAAACATGCACCTGAAGAATATGGCGCTATTCATTTTCATGATGATGATGTTGATGATGCACGTTGGGATGTTGATTTTGAATGGCAGGTACCTGATGGAACTAGCAGTAAATTTTATGCTGCCAAGTTAACCACGGATGAGGGTGATGAAGATTACATTCCTTTCTGGGTAGTGCCGGAAGTTGGCAAAGAGCAATCTAAGATTGCTTTTATGGTGCCGACTATTAGCTACATGGCTTACGCTAACGAACATCTGGCAAATAATGCTGGTGGTGCAGAGTTGCTTGTTTATCGAGTCCCAATCATGCAGGACCAAAACATGTTCTTAAGCGAACACAGGGAGTATGGTGGATCCATCTATGATACTCATACTGATGGAAGTGGATTGTGTTTATCCTCAAGATTACGTCCGATCTTAAGTATTCGGCCCAAGTATGATCATTTCTTGATGCAGGCGCCATGGCAGTACCCTGCTGATTTACATCTAATCTATTGGTTAGAAGAAATGGGTTATGAATATGACTGCATCATGGATGAAGATGTTAACTATGATGGCTTGGCTAGATTGGAAAACTATAACGTCATCATTACTGGCTCACATCCAGAACATAACAGTGGTCCACAACTAGATGCGTTACATAACTACACCCAACAAGGTGGACGATTAATGTATATGGGCGCTGATGCCTGGTACTGGATTCATTCATTCCACCCTGCATTTGATGATCTTGGCAGAGGTGTCATTACCGAAATGCGTCGTTGTGAATCTGGGATTAGAACGTGGCGTGCAGATCCTGGTGAATATTATCATCAAGGTACAGGTGAATTGGGTGGTATGTGGCGATATCGTGGAAGATATTTACATTCCGTTGCTGGTACCGGTATGTCATCAGAAGGATTTGATATTTCATCTTACTACTCAAGAACCTATGAAAGTAATGATTCAAGAATCTCCTGGGCTTTTGAAGGTATCGATTATGATGAGAAGATTGGTAACTTTGGTCTTGTTGGAGGTGGAGCGGCAGGTACCGAGCTAGATATTGTTGATACTATGTTAGGTTCGCCCCCGCATACATTAGTAGGTGCAACATCGGCTGGTCGTCACACAGAAGCTTATCTCTTAGTGATGGAGGATTACGGGTTTAGCCAACAGGGTATTGATGGTACTCAACATCCTCGTGTTAGATCCGACATTGCATTTCATGAAACTCCCAACGGTGGTGGGTGTTTTGCATTCAGTTCAATAGCATTTTGTGGTTCGTTGCCATGGAATAATGGCAAGAACAATATTTCTACATTAGTTGGCAACGTGCTTGATCGATTCATGCAGGATGGTCCGTTACCTGAACCACCTGCAGATGCAATTAAGCACCGTGGCCGAGCAGATTATGAGCCGGCTTCAACTAAAGCAGCAAAATAGTTTCTAAGAGACTGACATGCTCTTAGTTATCTGTCTCCGCAAATGCATAAACATGTCAATCAATAGTGCCACTTAATAAATCATTAAGTGGCACTTTTTTTGAAAATATAAATTAGAAGATCATCATGGCTCATCCAGGTCTAGGCTACTTAATTGATAACTTAGATATAACTGATCAGAGTTTATATTCAGATGTAATGCAACCTTTTGGGCATGCATTTAAACTTCCAGCTCTAGCCTATCAATCTAAGACTTTTAGTGACTTAGAAGATGAAAGTATTTGGTCACGCTCATGGGTCGCCATAGGATCGTCAAACGAAATTCCACAAAAAGGTGATCTGCTGCCGTATACAGTTGGACACCATGGAATTCATGTTCAAAGAGCGAATGATAATTCCATTATTGCCCGATTTAACAAGGCTCAACACGGTGGCTGTCGAGCTGTACCAGCCCAATGCCAGACGGGGAATAAAACTAAATGTTCATTTACGTCCTGCGGATACAGTCGTGATAGCAAACCAATTAATAATATTGAAATTGAGGAATCAAATGCAATTGCACACCAGTATTTGGGCGTAGTGCCAGAACGACTTCTTCATTTAAAAACATTTCAGGCGGGTGATTATATATTTGTTAACCTTGACCCTAACTCACGCGATAATGAGGAGCCTGGAAGCTTATTTGCAAACAAGTTAAATCAGATAGATCAGGATAAAAAAATTATATATTCCCAATGGATTGAGTGTGAAGCAAACTGGAAACTTATATGTAATACAATATTTTCAATATTAGAACCTGATGCTGACCTTAGCAAAATTAACTTTGATAATTATAGTGATGACTATAATTTATATTGGTTAGAGTTCGCTACTAATCGTATATTCAACAATAATAAAATTGATAGCTATACAGTCTTATGGGTATTCCCAAATCTTTTTATAATATCATTCCAAGAATATACGCTTAGTCTGATCATTCAACCAACCGGATTGAGAGAGAGTATAATCAGAGTATTGATTAGCAGCTCAACTCATAATGCGTTTCAAGATCCTTTGTTTATAAATTCTTACACTTCTTTTACTGATCAAATTAAAACTAGTGCTAAATCTAATCAGGAAAGATTCATCAAAATATCAAAGGATAAAAATAATGAATCAAAATCAATAGACAATGATTCTATTTTGGAAGAATCTAAATATGGAGACTATTTTAATAAAATCATTGCTCAGCAAATTTCTAAGAAAAATGACTATTACTGGAATGTGCCTTTATTTAGAAATGTGCTTTAAAAAATATACTTAATCCTAATGAGTAAATGTAGATTATGAACGAAGAAATGACACCAAATTTTGAGAAAGCAAAACAACATTATCTGAGTGGTGAGTATGAGCCTGCTTTTACCATATGGCTTGAACTAGCCAATGAAAATGATGCTGATGCAATGGCATGGGTAGGATCTATGTATGCAAATGGTGAAGGAACTGAATTAAATCTTAATGAAGCATTACAATGGTACGAAAAAGCTGCCAATAGAAACAATGCCATGGCGCAAGCCAATATAGGTGTTATGTATTACATGGGGCAAGGTACAGAAAAATCAATTAATGATGCTATAAAATGGTTAACGGCAGCTGCAGACAATAATGATAATAACGGCCTGTTTAATCTGGCAGTTTTATATAGCAAAGGCGATGGGGTTGAGCAAGATGAAAGTAAGGCTGCAGGTTTATATCAGCAAGCTGCTGAAAATGGACATTATCCCTCGCAATCACGATTGGGTTATATGTATGCTCATGGTCAAGGAGTCAAGAAAGATCGCGTACTAGCTTATGTGTGGCTGACACTTGCTGCTCAACATGGAATAGGTACAGCACTAAATGCACTAGAATCTGTTGTTAATAGTATGTCATCTGAGGAGAAAGCAATGGGCATGAATTTATTTGAGCAATGGAGAAGTAAAACAGGTGCTAACCAAATTCAAGTAGCAATGCAGCCACTACCCTCATGATTAGATTATCAAGGCATTACATAAATGATTCGAAGTGTGCAACAAATCAAATTTGAAATACTTGCCTACATCAAAGAATTCGGAGGAAATTTTCAGGAATGGTATATAGGTATTGCTGCTAATCCTAAACAAGAAATGTTTGATCGACATGGGGTTAACCAAACTGATGATATTTGGCTTTATAAGCAAGCATTGACATTTACAGCTTGTAGGACTGTTCAGCAATATTTTATTGATACACTAAAAATTGATGGTCAGCTTTTAGAGTCAGGAGACGAGGACACCGACTGCGTTTATCTATACAAGAAAAGTATTAGAACAAAACCATAACTTGATTAATTAATTTAGATAGAATGAATTCTATGCTGATACTAAATAGTGTTTTGGGTTCGATAGATGATGAAGTATTTTCTGATAAAATTCATACTTTAAGTCATTCCGATAAAATTGAGTTTATAAAACTTGATCCAGTCGATTTAGCAAGGAAGAAATTTAAAGCGTATACCACGGCAGGTAGATCTTGTGCAGTATCTGTTTCTCGAGATACTGTATTAGAGAATGGTTCTATACTATGTATTGAAGATGACTTTGCTATAGTGCTTAAAACTAACGAAGTCAAATGGTTAAAAATAAAGCCTCACAATATCAATGCTGCAATTGAATTGGGTTATTTTGCAGGGAATATGCACTGGCAAGTAAGATTTTCTGATCACTATTTATTTATTGCGCTTAACTCGTCAAAAGAATCCTACTTAAACAGGTTAAGTAATTTAATATCAAATCACTCAATTGAGATAATAGAGAATGATGGATAACATAGAAATATTATCAATCATGCAGCACAGCGACAGTTTTTTCCCAACAGGTTCGGTGTCGTTTTCTTGGGGTGCTGAAGAGCTGATAAACGAGGGAATTATTGAATCTAAAACTGATATTGAATCTATTCTCGTAAACCAGTTAACACAACGGTGGCAAGAATTTGATAGGGTTGTTTTAGTACATACTTATAATCAAGCAGAACAAATCACCAGAATTCAAGAGATAGATAATTATCTTGAAACTTTAATACTCAATGAAGAGTTTAGAGAGGGCTCAAAAAAACTTGGCATTGCAATGTTGTCAACATATGAGTCTCTAGGTAATCAAATTGCTTCAGATTATTTGAATAGAGTATACAAATCAAATGCCTGTGGACATCAAGTCGTGATGCAGGCATTGATATGGAAGTCAATCAATCTATCATTAGATTCGATTCAGTGCATTTCTGCTTATAATCTATGTATCAATATTTTAGGTGCAGCTTTGCGACTCGGCAAGCTAGGTCATATTGAATCACAATCGATTATTAGTAATCTTCACCCAATAATTATTCAAGCTATTTCCAATCTTGTACCTGATTTTTCAGAGATCAAAGCATATACACCTTGTGTTGATATTGCGTCTATGCGCCATGAAGTTTCAGATTCAAGACTCTTTATTAACTGATAGAAAGAATACGGATAGTAAAATGCTTTTAACTCCTACAGAACTTGAAAGATTGACAATCTATACAGCCGCCTGTTTGGCACAAGATCGAAAAGCCAGAGGCTTAAGTTTAAATTATCCTGAAGCAACGGCGATCATTGCAAATGAAATTTTAGAGGGAGCAAGAGAGGGAAAATCTGTTGCCGAATTAATCAGTTTTGGATCGACTATTTTAAGTACAGATGATGTTATGCCTGGAGTTCAGCACATGATGCATATGCTCCAGGTTGAAGCAACATTTCCAGACGGTACTAAGCTAGTTACTGTACATGATCCAATTCGTCATGGTAGCAAAAGCAAAAAATCTAAATCTGAAGTGATACCAGGTGAATTACTCCCAGACACAGGTGACATTAAAATTAATGAAGGCAAAAAGGAAACAAACTTAAAGGTAATAAATACTGGTGATCGCCCAGTTCAAGTTGGCAGTCATTACCACTTTTTTGAAGTGAACTCTGAATTAGATTTTGATCGTGAAAAAAGTTTTGGTTTGCACTTAGATATACCAGCTGGGACCGCAGTGCGATTTGAGCCAGGCGAATCTAAACAAGTTCAGTTAGTAGCTTTTGGTGGAGCAAAAGAAATCTTTGGTTTAAATAATCTTACGAATGGATCTACATTAAGTGATAGCAATAAACAAAATGCATTACACAAAGCAAAAATTCGTCGTTTCAAAGGAATAAAATAATGATTAAGCTTTCCCGTAAAGAGTATGCCACTATGTATGGGCCAACTAAAGGTGATGCAATACGACTTGGTGATACATCATTAATTGCAGAAGTAGAAAAAGACTACACAGTATATGGTGACGAATGCCTTCATGGTGGTGGTAAGACATTGCGTGATGGGTTGGGCTTAACGCCAGGCTACGATAGTGCAGCAGGCTCTCTAGACATGCTAATCAGTAATGCCTTGGTGATAGATCCGGTACTTGGCATAGTAAAAGGCGATATCGGCATCAAAGAAGGAAAAATTGTTGATATCGGTAAAGCAGGAAATCCTGCCACCATGGACGGTGTAAATTCAAATCTGATTTGTGGTGCAGCGACAACCGTTCGTGATGCAGAAGGTCTGATTGCGACTCCAGGTGGAATTGATGTGCATGTGCATTTTGATAGTGCGCAATTATGTGAACATGCATTAAGTTCAGGTATTACAACCATGATTGGTGGATCACTTGGTCCAATTACAGTTGGAATCGATTGTGGAGGCGCTTGGAATGTTGGGAAAATGCTGCTTTCGTCTGAACAATGGCCAATTAATTTTGGATTTTTAGGTAGAGGAAATACTTCAAAACCTAAGTCGCTACTCGATCAGCTGGCAGGTGGATGTTTGGGATTAAAGATTCATGAAGATTGGGGAGCAATGCCTGCGGTAATTGATACTTGTTTGTCTGTGGCTGATGAGCTGGATTTTCAAGTACAGCTGCATACAGATACACTTAACGAAAGTGGTTTTGTAGAAAATACATTAGCTGCAATAAATGGCCGCACGATTCATATGTATCATACCGAAGGTGCTGGAGGTGGACACGCGCCAGATATTATTAAGGTTGCTGGTGAATATAACTGTCTGCCTTCCTCTACCAACCCCACCAATCCTTATACTGTAAACACTTTTGATGAGCATTTGGATATGACCATGGTATGTCATCATCTAAATCCTGCGATTCCTGAAGATGTTGCTTTTGCCGAAAGTCGTATTCGTGCACAAACTATTGCAGCAGAAGATGTGCTGCATGATTTGGGGGGTATCTCAATGTTGGGTTCAGATAGCCAAGGCATGGGAAGAATCAATGAAGTGATATGCAGAACCTGGCAGCTTGCCAGTAAAATGCGGGATCAAAGAGGCCGACTAGATACTGAAACAACTAAGCGTGGTGATAACGAGCGCATAAAAAGATATATAGCAAAGTACACAATAAATGCAGCGAGAACATTTGGTATCGATGAACACATTGGATCGCTAGAAAATGGAAAAATTGCTGATTTAGTTTTATGGAAACCAGCATTTTTCGGTATTAAGCCAGAACTTATAGTCAAAGGTGGCTTCATCGTTTGGTCTGCGATGGGCGATAGTTCAGCTTCTTTAATGACTTGTGAACCAATGCTGATGCGCCCACAATGGGGAGCTTTCGGTTCAGCCAAGCAGCAGTTAAGTGTGAATTTTGTTAATCAATTAGCAGTGGATAACAATCTTCAAGAAAAGTTGGGATTAAAGAAAGAATTACTCCCTGCGGTTGGTACTAGAAAGCTTAACAAAAGTCATATGTTACACAATTCAAGTTGTCCTAAAGTAACTGTCAATCCGCAGACTTTTGATGTCTATGTTGATGGTGAACTCGCTACTTGTGAACCAGCTAAGACATTACCACTTGCTCAACGTTATATGCTCAGATGAGTAATACTAGTGATCCAGCGAGGGTTGGTATTGGCGGCCCAGTAGGGTCAGGCAAAACTGCATTATTAGAACAATTAATACCTTATTTCATATCCCGCGGAACCGAGGTGGCTGTAGTCACAAATGATCTTGTCACACAAGAAGATGCTAAGCGAATTAGGAACTCTGGCTTGCTAGATGAAGATAAAATCATTGGTGTGGAGGCAGGTGCTTGTCCGCATACTGTGATCCGTGAAGACCCTACCTTAAATATTCAAGCGGCCAACTTACTTGATAGAAAATTTAATGACCTTGAGATAATCTTTATAGAAAGTGGAGGAGATAATTTAGCTTCAACGTTTTCGCTTGAGTTGGTGGATTATTGGATATTTGTCATTGATACTGCGGAAGGTGATGATATTCCAAGGAAGCGGGGCCCAGGGATTATCCAGTCAGATTTACTAGTCATTAATAAGGTAGATCTTGCACCATATGTTGGTGCGGATATTGAGCTAATGAAAAAAGAAAGCAGCGAGGTTAGAGGGAATAAATCCACAATCCTTACTAATTGTAAAACAGGGGATGGGATCTCCGAAGTCGCAGAACATATTATCTCAAACGTGTTATTTAATTGAGATTATGTCATGTCTAATTTATCGCTAGAATTTTCTACAGACGAGACTGGTAAATCCTTCTTAAATTCACAATTTGCTTCTTACCCATTTCATATATGTGGGGCGCAATATTTTGAAAGCGATCCACATGGAATGGCAAATATTTATATACAATCAGCATCAGGAGGGATTTATCAAAACGAGTCACTAACAACTAATGTGGTTGCAAATTCTAATTCAAATAGTCATGTTACAACCCAAGCGTCAACCATAGTGCATAGCATGCCAGAAGGAAAATCAATACAAACGATAAATGTAGAAGCTAAAAATAATTCATATACTGAGTATTTTTCAGATCCGCTAATATTGTTTCCAAATTCTGAACTCACTTCGAATGTAAAGTTAAAAATTGACAATTCCAGTACAGCGATAATAGTAGATGGATTTATAATTCATCAGTTGGATGACAAGCAGTCTAAATTTCGAAAACTCAATAGTAATTTTAGTATTTATTCCTCAGATAATAAATTATTAGTGCGTGATATATACACAGTCACACCTGAAAATTTAAATCCATTCAATAAATTTAACTATGTAGGAATGGGTACCATCGCACTTGTTACACAAAAGTATTGCACAGATGATTTGCTTGCAATATTACAAAAAGACTTACAAGAAAATTCATTTATTTATGGAGGGGCATCAAAACTACCTAACAACTCAGGGATACTGATAAAGTTTCTAATATCAGAAAGTCATTTGCTGAAAGAATCTTCGATTTATTATTGGAAATTAATACGAAATAATATATTTGGTGTGGAGCCAATTACACGAAGAAAGTAATCCGATGTGAAAGACGATATATTATAAAATGTGGGGCACACAGTAACTTTAAAAATTAATAGCGTTAGCATTTAGAATTTAAGATTAACAAAATGAATTTTGAGATCGACCAAAATGTAAAGAAGCTAGGCATCCAGGTTGTTTTCCTTGTTTTACATAATATCAATAATGATATAAATGATCCCAAGCATAATAATGTAATTTCAGATTATCATGATTTGTTACTGCAGAATAAAACATATGAGTCAATCAGCAGACATCCTCATCTGGTCGGCTATCATGATTTACATGATTCCATAAATATGCGCAATAAGCGGTTGCTATCATCGCCTCAGAGTATGTTTAGGGTTCTTTTTGAGAAAAGAAAACTAACCTCGATAAACTTCTTGGTCGATAGCTATAATTATGTCTCTATGAAACACCATATATCTATTGGTGCGCATGACCTTGAAGAAATTGAAGGCAATGTGAACCTCAACCTAAGCAGTGGCAATGAGTTGTTTGTACCGCTTGGTGCGAAAAAGTCTGAAACGATTTCACAAGGAGAATACTGCTATTTTGATGATACTGAAGAGGTGATATGCAGACTCGAATGTAAACAATGTAATAGAACTAAAATTTCAAAAAATTCTAACTCTGCACTAGTTATATTTCAGGGAAATAAAAATATTGAATTAGATCTATTGTTAATTGCAGTAAAAGAACTGATAGAGTTTATTAATCAATACAATGATGAGCCGCTAGACTACTCGATGGACATAAGATAAGCAAAAACTATTAAATTTTTTATTTTTTTAAATATCGAGCATCTGTATATTTTTCCAGATATTCAGTGTGAATAAGCTTCAGCTTATCTCTGCCTTTGAAATATGAGTAGCATTGTATTGAAAATTCATTTTCTAAATTTATTACTTCTAAATTGTTACGAGTATAGCCATAAGATTTGCCAATTGACTCCAGAAAGTCAATTTTAATTAAAGTCTCCTCGTTGATGGAATAGAGTTCGCCAATGACATGATATCCAATACCAGGCTCAGGCATCATTACAGGTGTAAATCTTTTTCCGGCAATAACTAAAGGAAATTTTGCAACTGTTTTAAATATTCCTTTAAAATAAGAGTTGTCTAGATACCCAGTATGGTTTGGGTATCCTTTTTTTAGAGTGCCATAGACAAATAAATCAATCATAGCTTGGAGTGAAATCTTTACTTTAATAGATTAGTCTCGAGCATTGTAAATTTAAAATTGATTGGATCAAATGTATATTAAATACTTTCAAATATGAATATCTTGAGAGCTGTAAATGAAGATATACCTCAACTAGGTAAGCTGCTAGGTATTTTATTTACACAAGAAGTAGAATTCACTCCTGATGAATCTGCGCAGAGCAATGGTCTGAGGGAAATTATTGAAAATCCAAGCATTGGTGATATTTTTGTAGCTAAGGAAAATAATGAAATCATAGGTACAGTTAACCTTCTATATAGTGTGTCTACAGCACTTGGTGGGAAGGTAGCCATTTTGGAGGATATGATTGTAAAACCGGTGTCAAGAGGAAAAGGGGTAGGATCAGCTTTACTTAATCATGCAATAAGTCATGCAAATCTAACAGGTTGTAAGAGGATTAGTTTGCTTACAGATTCTAGTAATCAATCTGCTCAAAATCTATACCGCAAACATGGATTTAGGAAGTCTACAATGGTTTTATTTCGACACCAACTTAGCACCACATAATTCATTTGCATTCAGAGCAACTCTATCTGTGTGTTTTGATGATATTTAATAGGTTAGTTACTCTCCAAATAGTTGAATTTAACCCTTCGCCATAAATTAGCAATACACTTTATATATCAATAAAGCATATTTAAATCACAAAAGACGCAGATAAATAAAATTTAAGATGCTGAAAATTCATTCCCCGTTACCAAATGTATCGTAAAATTTAAATTATTTAGGGTCATTTAAAATTGTCTATTGGGCCTCATCAAGTCCTAATTAAACTGGAATAAACTAGCAGTAAAATTCAAATATTTAATGCTTTCTGTACAGGACTTAGATTGATTCGAACTATTTAAACAGGAACTTTAGCGCATTAATATATACATAATTATATCACGTATATTCTAGTCATTAAGAACATTATGCCAAAGATTATATTACTTGTTGTTTGTTTGGTACTGACAGGTTGCCAAAGCACTGGATTACATTTAGCGAATATGGCTAACGATGAAAATCGTTACTCAGTTAAGGAGGATATTGCTTATGGAGAACAGCCTTGGCAGAAATTAAATATCTATCAACCTGCAGAAAAGTCAGACGTTCTCCCAACCATTGTATTTTATTACGGTGGCAGCTGGAGAAGCGGGAGTAAAGATGATTACGCATTTGTTGCTAATCGTTTTACGCGAGAAGGTTATGTCGTCATCATTCCCGATTATGCAAAATATCCCGAGTCCATCTATCCTTCATTTGTTGAAGATGCAGCTCTAGTTAGTTACTGGATCAATGAGAATGCAGAGGACTACTTAATTGATAAAACAAGTTTGTATCTTATGGGGCATTCAGCAGGAGCGCATACAGGGATAATGCTAATTGCAGATGATAGTTACTTGTCTGAATATGATTTAATGCCTTCACTGTATAGTGGTTTTGTAGGAATTGCAGGTCCTTATGATTTTGTGCCGAGTTCGAAGCGTTACAGTAAAATTTTCGGTGGGGAAGAAAATTTTCCACTCATGCAAGCAACTAATTATCTAGATGGATCTGAACCTCCCATGCTGCTGTTAACGGCTGGATTAGACTGGCTGGTTGCAGACTCAAATACTGAAAAAGTCGTTTCTTTTGTGAATAATGCTGGTGGAGAAATTCACACTATTAATTATCCTGCATTAGGACATCTCACCATCATCGGTAGCTTATCTGAAAGCGTCCCGTTTGGCGGCGATGTGTCAGAAGATATCTTGAAATTTATTGAAAATATTGAAACTAAGCAGGAACTCTCCTACTTGATAATTGATCGATAGTAGACAACTAAGTAATTTAAATGTAGATGAAAATTTCAGTGTCATCAACCTAACTCTGTTGTTATCATTGTTATTGAAATACTGGCATTGAACAAACGGGTTTCAGTCAGTTAAGACCTAAAAAGTACCAATCAACTAAATTGGATAAGAATTATGTTAAGCAATAAAATTATTGAACGATTAAATGAGCAAATTAATATGGAGTTCTACTCTTCTAATCTATATCTGCAAATGAGTTCTTGGTGTGAACATGAAGGCTTAGAGGGATCAGCAGCATTCTTACGTGATCATGCAGTCGATGAAATGAACCACATGCAACGCTTGTTTTCATATGTGAATGAGTGTGGAGCGATGGCGGAATTAGGTCAAATAGATGCACCGCCAACACAGTTTGAATCCGTGCAAGATATCTATGAAAAAACATTTAAACATGAATGTTTTATCACAAAAAGAATTAATGATCTCGCAGATGTGGCATTTACGGAGAAGGATTATTCCACATTTAATTTTCTCCAGTGGTATGTAGCGGAACAACACGAAGAAGAAATGCTATTTAAATCTATATTAGACAAGCTTCGTATAATTGGTACTGACGGAATAGGGCTGTACCACTTTGACCAAGAGCTAAAACAATTGGTCGGAAACAGTCCCCAAACAGTGGTTCAATCTCTAACACCTGCAGATACAACTGCAGCATAACTTTCTGGTTATTTAAAGTTGCATATAATTATTAATGCTCAGGTTCCTTCAAGCTTAGCGAGTAGGCAGCCGCAATAAAGCAAAGCATAAAAAACATGATCACAGGCCAGTGAGGTCCTTGAATCTGAGCGATGTAACCAAAGAAGCTTGCCAGCACCAAGGCGAGTACTGCACTTACAGTATTACTTGCTGAAACATAGTATGTCAGTTCCTCTTTGGGCGCGGCATCTATTAGAAATAGAACGCGAGAACCGTTAACCGCTTGAATACCGCCTGCCGCAAGTGCAAATACAAAAGAATGTGCTAACACTGTCTGTAAATCTGGTGTCATGTCTATAATAAGTGCCCACACACCACCCGCACCTGTCATGGCGGAACCCAGCGCCATGGAATAACGCTGTGAGTGTTTTCCCAACTGCTGCCATAAAGGCCCGCATATAATTACAGAAATGCTCGTCGCAATCACAAATGCACTCAAACCGCTGGCATCCTTATGTGCATGATGGGTTGCGCTATGCACTGCATAGAATGGCATTGCTAGGACAACAACGGTGGTTAGAACTCGCATATATAAGTAGCGTCGAAACCATTGATACTTAAGTACATCAAGAAATTTTCGAAGTCGTGCAAAGATACTCGGCTTGGGTGAATGATTCGGGTCGTAACTTGTGGCGATATCTTTGGGTGTTTGAGGAGAAGTATTGATTTCTCGAAATAACAGAATAATTAATGCAGCGGATGCTGTCACAATTGCCGCACTAATTGTCAGATTCATATAATGATGGAGAGTATTCTCCCCGGAAGATAAATAATGCGTAAACCAGGTAACGCCAATAGTCACCGCGCCACCTGCGGCTGACATGAAAAAAACACCTGTATTCCTGCGCGACCGGCTGATATTAAGTGACATTAAGTCATTGAACGCGAGTCCGTTAATACCTTTGGCTACGCCTAATGCGATGGAAGCACTGATAAAAACTACCATTAATATCCAGTGTGTCGAGAGTTGTGAACCAATGACAGCTGCCGCGAGCCCACCTGCCGCCGCCATCCAGCCTCCAAATAAGAACCACTTTCTTGTGCGTGATGCACTGATAAATGGTGCAGCGATAACTTGGCTAATTAGCCTTGAGCCAGAGGCGATTGGCATAAGTGCGCCAGCCAAAAAAACGGGAGCTCCTGTTGCAACATAAAGGTAGGGTAATAGAAGTCTCGAACTTCCGATTGATTTTGAGGCAGCAGCAACGATTCCCTGTATTACGAAGACGTAGTAGTTCCATCTGTCCCAGCGTGGCCGAGCTTCCAATTCAGCGACTTGATCGCTTTGTTTAGAAATATTGGTCATAGTATGCCTTTTTATATTTATTTTGTGGGCTCTTGCTGCACTGAATCTTGTTTTGAACAGAGATAGGCATTAATTTCAGATCTTGCGGTTTTTGTCACTACAATTTCAAGCCAGCGGGCGTTTGCTTGATTAGAATTTTCAGAATAGATTTCCACTACATCACCATTCTGTAATTCATAATCAATAGGCACCTGAGTTGCATTCACTCGTGCTGAGGTAAATCGATGACCTAGATCAGTTTGAATAGCATAAGCAAAATCCAATGGTGTGGCGCCACGCGGGAAGTTCATGACATTTCCGCTAGGCGTGAGCACATAGACATCATCAGGAAATGGATCTAGTTGATGATGCTTGTTGAATTCCTCTAAATCGCCTACCTCTTTTTGTAAGTCAGCGAGCTGCCTCAACCAGGCAAAACTTGCCACCAACTTAGGGTCTAGGTCGCTTATGTGTTCTTTGTATAACCAGTGTGCAGCGATACCATATTCGGCGATTTTATGCATTTCTCTGGTTCTAATCTGAAGTTCAACTTCAAGCTCTCCCGGTCCTACGACTGTTGTATGTAGAGATTGATACTTATTAGATTTTGGTTTTTTAATAAAGTCTTTAAAACGTCCGGGTACTGGTGTCCATTGCGAGTGAATAATTTCCAATACAGTATAACAATCAGCGACTTTTTCGGTGATTATGCGAAAAGCCACAAAATCTTGCACCTGATTGAAAGTTAGTCCGCAGCGTATCATTTCCTGATGCAAAGAGGATAAACGTTTACATCGTCCTGTAACTTCAGTTTCTAGTTCATATTCGGTAAGTGATTTATTTATTGTTTCTATCATGTCTTTCAAATAACGCTCAGTATCATCGGCAAGAGCATTAACCAATAAGTCCAGCTCGTTAAAAGCTTGCGGTTCAAGATAGCGAAAGCTTAAATCTTCAAATTCACCTTTTAGCCACTGTAAGCCAAGACGTTCTGCAAGAGGAGCATAGATATCCATTGTTTCAAGGGTGATGGCTTTTTGAATATCGGCTGATAGGGTCTTGAGCATACGCATTGTGGCAAGTCGTTCTGCAATTTTTATCAAAACGACACGAATGTCTTTAGCAGTTGCTAGGATCATTTTGCGAAAACTTTCAGCTTCTCTTTCTTCGTGTGAAGTAAAATGATATTGGTCTAATCTAGAAATAGCTTCTACAAGAAAGGCAATTGTTTCTCCAAATTCCTGTTCAAGTTCAGTGACGCTTACGATGTGATCTTCTATGACATCATGTAGTAATGCTGAGCATACGCATGCAGCATCTAAGCGCATATCTGCAATTATATTCGCGGCTCCAACGCGATGTTCTAAGGTTATACTATTGAAGCTTTGTGTTGCATTAGGTTCAGAGCGAGATGCATACCTATAAGCGTTTTCGATGAGATAAAATTTAGACTCGGGATGGTTAGTTTTTACTTTGTTAACTAACTCGGTAAGGGTACCCATTTGCTCTGACTCTGGAGTTAAACGTCGTTAGTTAAAAGGTTGGGCTTATTATAAAAGGAATTACAGGCGCTTTTATATCGAATGGTTTTACACTAAATTAATTGTGCACAATCCAAATGACTTTAAAATACTCTTGCATCTGTAATTCCAAGAAATGAATTTAGATGAAAATCACTTAATTTCTAACCGCTATGGCCACTGTGCCCACCATGAGATTCTTGTGGTGTGCATATTGCTCTTGATTTTGCATCCATAGTTAAGCGGTTAAGTGAAGAAGGATTACCTGCTTCGCAATGGCCTGCAGTGGGTGACATTTCAATAGTACTCATCATGCCGTTATCTTCATGTTCGCCAATGTGACAGTGATAAATCGCTTTACCTTCAATTACAGGATTGGTGTAAGGGATTCTTACTACAACTGAGCCATGAAGATCACCATCTGTTGGGCAAGTACAATCGTAGCAATTACCTTGTTCATCACACTTACAACGACCGGTTGGATTATCTTTATCAACAGCTCTAAAATCAACGACTACAGTATCTTGATAACCAGTAAATGGTACCTCTTTGCCATTCTTTTTGATTACTTGGAATTGGAGTTGGTGATGATGGAATACATGATTTTCAGCAGTGCAATTATTAATTGTCCATTCTTCAACGCACCCAATACGAACTCGAGTGTTGATGATATCCATATTGGTTCCCGCATTATTGATACAGAAATCATTGCCATCAGGTGTTTCTGAAAAATCGATAGTACGCTCACAACAAATATCTACATCACGTAAATCACTCAGTTCTGGATAAATCTTAGGTAGGATCTTTGCTCCATCTGCCACTTGAGGCCCGCTGGAAACTAATGTGGCTAAGGTCGTTTTGGGGTGTGGATCACCGCCCGGGCCCATGTCAATTTCACGTGTCCTGAAAATGTATTCACCTGGCTCGCCTCCGACAATTAGGAATTCGCTACGTGCGCTGGTAGGTAGCAATAGGTTATCAAGAATAACTGGTTGGTTGTGTCTAATCCCATCACGTGCAAGTTCATAAATTTTATGGCCATCAATCTCAAGGTCATAAAATATATCTGCACCAATGTTTCCTACACGCCAAAGTTGAACTTCACCTGGTAGGATTGGAATAATAGGGTTCAGCAAACCATTAACCAAACGCATCGTCGGGTTACCCGGGTCTGGTGGGTTTGGAACATTTCCATCTTTATCTATTTGGACGTCTCTGAGTATCATATGTCTTACTCGAATATCCTTGAGTTCTGGCCAAGGATCCAATACGCCGTCCACACTTAATAGTCCCGATAATCCACCACCGATTTGGTACTCAGTTGTGCCGTGCCAGTGCGGGTGATACCAAAACAAACCTTGTGGATGATCCTCTGGAAATTCAACTTCGTATTGATAAGATTCTCCAGGTTTAATTCCTATATAAACATTATCTGCTGGTTCTTTAGGTGACACGTTAGTGCCGTGATAATGCATATTGGTATTGCCGTCTAATCTTTTATTATTGAGTTTTAACCTGAGTGTGTCACCAGGTTTTACACGAATTGTGGGGGGAGCAAATAAGTCATTGTATAGGTGTGTTGTGACACTTTTTCCACCTACTTCAACTGTGGTGGATTCAATTGTAAGTTCCATGTCCAAAACACCATTTTCGCTACTGAGGCTTGGTGGCTCTGTAAAGTGTGGTCTTTCACCTTGATCTGCTGATGCAGTGCCAATCAGACACGCAATATATAGACCATAATTTAACACAGTATGAAAATTCATTTGCAGTCTCCCTTAAGAATCTTTCAGTAAATCTATGAATAATCTATAAATTCTTAGATATAATACTTGTAATTAAGTGATTATACAAATGAGAATCTTTCGCATTTGCTTTAATTGATTCAAATGTACAGCATGTGCCAAGTGGTTGACTATCAAACCTCAGGAGTTTTGATTTAGATAGCTTTAACTCAGAATGTCAGTTTAACTGCTTGATTTTAAATTAAGTATTTAGCTCGCATATTTGCGCAGTAATTTTTTTGCTTCTTTGGATGTGAGCTCCGCAAACACAGGACATTTCTTGCAAGATTTACCCTTCGTTTTAAAACTCTTACAACATTTTTTTTTCACGGTTGAGGGAGAATAATTAAGCGGATGAAATATTAAAATTAAATATGGATGATTGTTAATCTATAAACTTATAATTTATGTGTTATATCAACATCGATAGAATTAAAGTATAAAATATCTGGGCGAAAAATCTCTCTGCCATAAAGGCTATAGTTTAATTATTTAATTTATTCTCGGATTGTTCTTTATCCAATTTCTCTCTGGTCCGTTCTTCAGGACTTTTATATCCAATAGGATCTAAATACTCTCCACCGGAGTGAGCATTTAACATATCAACTGGAATTAAATTTAATTCAATTGTTGTTGCAGTTCCGAGATCTCTTTCTAGATTTTTTTGAAATAAGTCAAGAACGTTATTTAACTTTTCATCTAATTCCTCGGGTGGTAGCTCTGGTTTAGGCACAATTCCTTCTATTTCAACATGCAATCTGTCGCCATAGTAATGAACATTAATGGCATCCATACGACCCTGTCCGTTAAACATATGAGGATATTCGTTTGGAAGCGACACCATTAAAGAGAGTACCTTGCTTTTAACGGTTAATTTATATAGTGATTTATAAAGAGGCTCGATAATAACTAATGAGCTAACAAAGATAATTAATATGCCTACGCCTGCTTTTTTCCATTGCCCATAACCTTGAGTGAGTAGAACTAAGCACGCAACAAAAATTATGCCAAATAAGTTGGTGGCAAAGAGTATAAATGAGCCAATCGCGATGTTTGTTCCGCTAGAGTAGTTGCCTAGTTCTGATAGCGAAAGACCGACATCTGAATGTCCTGAGTGACCATATGCAATTCCAATGCCCGTTACTGCTAGGGGAGGTACAAGTGCCACTGCAATCGCAACTCCAGCAATTGAATTCATTATGCTTTTTCTTGTGTAGGAGAAAGCTGCTGCAGCACCAGCGGCCATTGCAACCCCGAGATCTAACAAGGTAGGTGATGTCCGACTTAATATTTCAGTACCAGCAATCCTTAACCCAACTAAATATGTGCAGAGATAAGAAACAAGAATGACAAGAATCACTCCCGAAATGACTGTAAGCACCGAACGACGAGCAAGTCTCCAATCAAAAATATCAATACTGTATGCAAGGCTCACAATCGGTGCCATGAGCGGTGCAATAATCATTGCACCAATAATCGCCGGGGCGCTATTAGAGATTAAGCCAAATGTACCGATAACTGCGGAAGTCAACAGCATAAAATAGTAGCCGAGTGACGGAATAGATGCGGCAACCATGAGCTCATCAAGATCTTCCAGTGGCAGGGGCTTTTCAATATATGGCTTCCACCCAGCAGTATGCTTATTCCATTTCGTAGCAGTGCTAGATTCAGGTTTCTCGTTGGAATTATTTGTATCTTTGTCTGACATACATCGACGAGCTATTGGATAACTCGTCAATTCTCTCACAAGAGCTGTCAGCTATGTAGCGTTAGGTATGAAATTGAAGACTATTCCATTAAGCCAATGTTTTGATTGAATATAGTCATGTGAGTTGATATGAAATTATAAATTGCATTTGTTACATCAAGCGTTTGCGTTAAGACATTCGTTGTTTAGTTTGCTATGTGAGGCAACGCAAAGTAGAGATGCTCACTGATTATTCAAAAAATGATTCAAATCAAAAAACTAGCAACCAAGCTGCATAACAATGCTAGTGCTTAAAGAGCACTAGCATTGTTTGATAAGTAGTCAGCGACACCTTCTGTTGTTGGAGTCATACCTTTTTCGCCTTTCTGCCAACCGGCTGGACATACTTCGCCGTGTTCTTCACTGAATTGTAAAGCGTCAACAATTCGTAACATCTCATCAACATTCCTACCAATAGGC
>JBCDBX010000010.1:0-35297 GCA_039182865.1 Pseudomonadota bacterium | reverse complement strand
GTACCACCCGCTGCATATGGGCCTACTCGATAACTTGGGATCGGTACGTACATGGTCTCTTCGGCACTCACGACACTGGTCATTCCAACCATCGCCATTAATGCACTTGCCAGTACTATTACTCTCGTCTTCATATCTTACCCCTCCTTTGAGGTGTTTTTGTTGATGTTTCCTAGATCTTAGCCAGGAATTTGTAATTCTTTATGTTCTATAGCGCTATTTAGTAAATGGCCATGCTCTAAGTTTTTGTTTAGTCGTGTTCCAGAGTGCTGCAAAACCGCCAGGTTCACGAATCAACAGGACAATTATTATTGTTCCAACGACAATTTTAGAGTTATTTTCTACGAATGCAGTATCAAGCGTTCCACCGCCAAATATCGCATCACCCAATCGAGTAATCAATATAGGCCAGCCATATACAAATATAGCGCCAAGAAATGATCCAAGTATGGAACCTAAACCGCCAACGATGACCATGAACATTACAAGGAATGATCGGCGCAGGTTAAAGATCATGAAATCAATGTTGCCGATATAGCAGTAGCAATACATAGCACCTGCAACACCGCAGTAGAATGTGCTGATGAAGAAAGCCATCAATTTAGTTTTAGCAACCGAGATACCAATCACGTTTGCGGCAATATCCATATCACGAACGGCCATCCAGTTACGTCCAGTTGAACTGCGGACCATATTCTTACAAGCAATAGCAAGCAATAAAGTAACAGTCAATGTGATGAGGTATCGTCCTTGGTAGGTATGCCAGAAAGCATCATTCAACGGCGTCATATTTTGAAATGGAAAAACTCGATAATGATGCGGAGGCAAGTTAGCAACACCTGATGAGTTATAGTCTAGGAACCATGGATAGGCATTAAAGACCCACTCTGCAAAAAATTGCGCCGCAAGTGTAGATACAATCAGATAAAAGCCTTTAATCCTCAAGCTAGGTAACCCAAAAAATACTCCAACGATCCCAGCAATAACTCCGGCCAAGAAAAATGCGAGAGGAATAATCATCCAATCTATTCTCAATAACAGATTGAATGCTGCAAATGCACCAAAACACATAAATCCTGCAGTGCCTAGTGACAACTGACCGGTATATCCTGTTGCAATATTCAAACCAAGTGTCGCAATTGCAAGTACCATCATTGGAATCAAAATCGCACTAAACCAATAGTCAGAGGCTATCATTGTTACAACACCATACATCACGACTACAATGAATAAGGTTGCAATAAAACGATCTTGTACCAGCGGTAACATGCGCCGGTCTTTGGCAAAACTCGAGACTAATCTCCCCGCTTCACGATAGTACATATTTAAACTCTCTCAATCTCTTTCTCACCGAAGATACCGGTGGGTCTTATCATTAAAAATATTAGTGCAGTTGTATATGCCCACCAGTGCTCGATTCCCTGACCACCAAAAAATTCGGCAAGGTAAATTTCACCTAATTTTTCACTAGCGCCAATAATTAATCCCCCCACAATGGCACCTGGAATCGATGTTAAACCCCCGATAAGAATGACGGGTAACCCTTTCAATACTGCTGCGGTTAAGGTAAATGATACTGATACACGATCTCCCCATAACAAACCAGCAATCAAACAAATAACACCTGTTACCGCCCATACAATTGCCCAAATTCGATTGAGTGGAATACCAACAGCCATCGCTGCCATGTGGTCATCAGATACAGCTCTTAACGACAACCCTGTTCGTGTGTACTGGAAAAAAAGCGATAAACCTAGAATCATCATGCCCGCAATTACTGCAGCCGCAATGTCAAATTGGCTAATAATTATATCGAGCCCCAACCATGGCGCTTCATCGATTAAAAAGATAGGGTCATTTGAAATACCTAGTTCTAGACCATGCACAGCTGAATCCCAAACACCCTGAGCCAATCCTTCAAGGAAGTAGTTCAAACCCACAGTTGCCATGAACAGCGATAGTAATGATTGGTTAGCTAACGGTCTCATCACCGTTCTTTCGACGATGATTCCCAACACAATCATGAGTACGAGGGTAATAGTGAAGGCGACCCAGAAGTTGACTTGCCTCTCGGTCAGACTTACAAAGGTCAATGCTGCAAGTAGTAGCATTGTTCCCTGAGCAAAGTTAAAGACGCCTGAAGATTTATAAATAAGTACGAAACCAATTGCTACCAGAGAATACATGACCCCTGATAACAATCCTCCGACTAATACTTCAATAAAAAATGCCACTTTATGGTTCCTTTACGACTAATTCAGTTAATGACTTACACCTAAATAGGCATCAATTACATCTTGGTTATTCATGACTTCTTCCGGAGGCCCGTCACCAATTTTCTTTCCATAATCCATTACTACAACATGATCAGAGATATCCATTACCACACCCATATCATGCTCAATCAATACTGTGGTTGTACCAAGGTTGCGGTTAACCTCTTGGATAAAACATGACATATCAAGTTTTTCTTCCATCGTCATCCCTGCCATCGGCTCGTCAAGTAGCAACATCTTTGGTTCTGCTGCAAGAGCACGACCTAGCTCGACACGTTTTTGTAAGCCATATGCAAGTGATGACACTGGCGTCTTACGAATTGATTGCAACCCTAAAAACTCAATAATCTTTTCGACTGCAGCACGATGTTCTAACTCTTCACGTTTTGCACGACCGATATTTAAAGCTGTTTCCCAAAACGTAGCTTTCATCATTAGATTGCGTCCCGCCATTATGTTATCAAGAACAGACATGCCAGAGAATAAAGCGATATTTTGAAATGTGCGTGCGATACCCATGACGGCTGCAGTATGAGGTTTCATTTTATGGAACTGCTTTCCATCAAAAGTGATCGTACCCTCTTGAGGAATGTAAACACCATTAATCACATTAAGCATAGAGCTCTTGCCCGCACCATTCGGGCCAATCACTGAGCAAATCTCTCCTTCGTATACATTAAAACTAATATCTGTAATCGCCTTAACACCTTTGAAAGAAAGACTTATATCCTTTAGCTCTAAAATAGCTTTTTTCGATTCTGCACTTGTATTCATAGTATTTTATTAAGCAGTTTGTAGTCGAAGTTGCGTCACAACTTCACCTGTAGAATCAGTTACATCATACTTATCTGCACTTGAGTAAAGTGCTTCTACAAGAGACTGATAATTATTTGAAACAACATCACGTCGGATTTTGCGTGATCGAGTCATCTCACCATCATTCATATTAAATTCTTTATGCAGAATCGCAAATCTCTTGATATCAGGACAACCCGCTCCACCGATATCTTGGATGTGAGAATTTACTTCTTGAATCTTTTCGGCGATGAGTTGAATGACTTCATCTTTGGATGCTAAATCTCTAAAGCCAGTGTATTGCATCTTCCGCAATTCTGCCCATGCACCTACTGTTGCACCATCAATCACAATCAGCGCAGCAATGTGGTCTTTTTGCTCACCAACCACCATCGCATCTTTTATGTACGGCGATGACTTAATAGAGTTTTCAATTTGTTTAGGCAAGAAATCCGAACCTGTGCTGAACTTACCGATGGAGTCTGACCGCTCAATGACATGTATGTGAGCATTTTCTATTTCACCTACATCTCCAGTGTTTACCCAACCATCTGAACTAACAATTCTGTCGGTTTCTTCTTGATCACGATAATATCCTTTAAAAGCGTTTGAGCCTTTAAAAAGGATTTCACCAGTGTCACTGATTTTGGCTTCTACTCCTGGCAAGGCAGCTCCAACCATTGATTCACTATGATTTTGTTTCAGATCTTGAGAATCTTGAACACTGATACAACCCGCACTTTCTGCTGTGCCGTAAGTTACTTTAAGGTTAATGCCCATTGCAGTGTAAAATTTGAACACCTCTTCGCTTAATACATCACCACCCACATATGCATGCTTGATCCGGCTTAAGCCATACAGATCCTTTATTGGATCGAAGACTAATTTTTCACCTAGCCAAGACATGCCACTTGTCATTAATGATGACATGTGTTTATCCAGTAATTTTGATTTAGAACCAGCGCTACGCAACTTGATATCTGCATGAATGGATTTAAATAGATGCGGTGGAGCATAAAACAGTGTTGGACCAACTTCGCGCAAGTCGATCATGATTGTTTCATTACTTTCAGGACAATTGATGGTATACCCTTTGATCATCCATAATGTGTAGACAAAAAATAATGTGCTTGCATATGATAAAGGCATGTAAGCAAACACTTCCTCATGATCAGAAATACCTTCTTGATCTATAAATGCTTGCCCAGTGCTTAGAAAGTTTGCATGAGTTAATACTGCCCCTTTTGATTTGCCTGAAGTACCGGCTGTGTAAACTATGAAGGCATCTGATTCATGAGTCACTTTAGAGGCAACTTCTGTCATAAAAGAAGGGTGTTCTTTGGCAAACTCTTCTCCTTTTTCCTCAAACTCTATGTAACTTTTTAAATGAGTATGGTCATACTCCTGCATACCACGAACATCGAAATAGACTACTTCTTTTAAGTTAGGCAATTCGCCAATTACTTCATATATAGCATCAACTTGTTGTTGATCTTGCAACACTGCGAATTTTGCTTCGCAGTTATCTAACAAGATTTTTAATTCTTGTGTTGTGGAATCTGCATGAAGAGGAACTGGTACAGCACCTAGACTTTGCGCGGCCAAAATTGAAAAGAATAAAGGTGGAACATTATTACCAATAATGGCAACTTTATCACCCGGCTTTAATCGCGTTGCTGCAAAACCACATGCTAGTTTTTGGACTTCATTAGCGACATCTGTCCAGGTGTAGGAATTCCAAATTCCATATCGCTTCATTCTTAGTGCGATGTTATTACTTCTTTGTGTGGCGTGTTGTTGAAGAAGACTAGGAAATGTTTCCATATTATTATTACGACTCTTTATTCTGTATATACTTATGCTAAGTGCTAATTGCAAAAGCACACTCACGTCCATGTTCAGTCAACGTGTATGCACGCATTAACTCTGTATGCAGTATCGTATTTTTGATCTAATTAATTGACGGCTTTAACGACACTATACTTTGTTTTAATTTGTGTCAGCTTTTATAGAGGGATTCTCCTCCACCCTTGCTTGCCTTTAGGCAATATGTGTAACCTACACCAAGAGACCATGAATTCCAATATTTTTTTCTAATTCAAAGCTTACTCAGTAAGTTCTAAATCTAATCTAAACAATATGACGTATCCACTTATTATTGCAGGGAGTTATGCGCGATCCTTGATCACCTTGTCTTAACTCAACTAATTTATGCGAATATGCATGTATATTATTGGTTTTAATAGGATTAATTGAATTTTTAGCATGCGCCTGATCGATTGATCTCTATGCATAATATTGGAAAATTTGTTGCTAATTTTTGTAAGAATCGATTCTGAGTCCTAGCATCAAAGTAGATTACAGCCAGCTCAGTTTAGACCCACTTATAATCTAATGAAAATTATTGATGGGCCAAATAGAACTATATTAGCTGTTTCTAAAATCAGAAAGATCTCGAACAGCACCGCGCACGTGTTTTTCTTTACTGAGGATTTGACGTTCAAATTCTTCACTACATAAAGGGCGTCCTATATAGTAGCCTTGAATATAGTCGCATCCAAAGTTTTTGAGTATTTGTTCTTGTTTGCGAGTTTCAACCCCTTCAGCAACCACTTTAAGTCTCATGGTTTTTGCCAATGCTATAATACTTTTGATAATAGCGCGGTCGTCTGGATTAGACTCAACATCTTTTACAAATGCCGCATCTATTTTTAATAGATCAATTGGAAATTTCTTTAAGTAATTCAAGGAAGAATATCCAGTACCAAAATCATCAACAGCTAAGTTAACGCCGATATCTTTGAGCTTTTTCAATATATCAATCACCTGTTCGGGATTGTGCATAATCGTGCTTTCAGTAATTTCCAATTCAAGTAATGTAGGATCTATTTGAGTTTCATCAAGCACTTGTTCAACTTGACGGATTATATTTCCACGTTGAAGTTGAATGCCTGATAAATTTACAGCTACAGTACGTGGCTTATATCCTTCAGCAATCCATGTTTGTGCTTGCAAGCATGAGCTAACCATTACCCACAAACCAATCTCATTAATAATGCCGGTTTCCTCAGCAAGCGGAACAAATTCTCCTGGAGTAATAATTCCTTTTTGAGGATGATTCCAGCGCACCAAGGCTTCCATTCCAACTATTTCACACGAATTAACATCGGCTTTTGGTTGATAATATACGTCTATTTCATCTCGCGATACTAAGCGCCTAAGATCAGCTTCAATTTCCACTTTGCGTAATACTTCTGCTTCCATGTTACTTTCATAAAAGAAATAATTAAGTCCCATTTCTTTAGCATGAAACATGGCAGTATCGGCATGTTTCATAAGTTCGCCAATATCTTTACCATCCTGTGGATAAAGAGAAACACCAATGCTTGTAGAAACAAAAATTTCTTGACCCGCGAATGAGAATGGTTGATTTAAATTATCACAAATAGACTGCGCAATACGTGCAACACTCTCTTTTGATTTTGCACGATCAATTATCACTGTAAATTCATCACCGCCAAGTCGTGCAACCATGTCACCGCCACGAATGCATCTTTGTAAGCGATCGGCTACCGCTTTCAATAACAAATCACCCACACTATGCCCCAATGTATCATTTACTAATTTAAATCGATCAAGATCGAGAAATAACATCGCCAGCATTTCATGTTCTTCACGTACCTTGGCTAACAAACCTTCTAAATGTGTCGTGAGTGTTGTTCTGTTAGGTAACCCAGTAAGAGGATCTGTGTAAGCTAAATGACGCACATGTTTTTCAACTCTTGCCGCATGCAATAATCTAGATATGCGCTGGCGCAATACTGCAAAATGCACAGGCTTTGGAAGATAATCAGTTGCACCTACCCTAAAAGCACGCTCAACTGAATCATCATCATCAAGTGCTGTAACAATTAATATTGGTGTATGTTTAGCATTTTTTAATTCACGAATTTTTTGGCATGCGTCAAATCCATCCATTTCAGGCATCATGGCATCTAGTAAGACCAAGTCTGGTAACGTTTTTTTACAATAATGATATGCCTCAGCGCCATTTGACACTTCATGTAATTCGTAGCCATCAGAGTCGAGCACATTCATTAAGGCCAGCCTCATGCTTCGGTCGTCATCTGCAATCAGTATACTTTGCAGTTCTTCGTTATCTCGAACCTCACTTACTTGTGCACTCATATCCTCAGGCTTAACTAACTTATTTAGATATTCAGTGACGCGTTCAATTTCCTCAAAAATGGCAATCACTAATGTATGTGCATCATGAAGATTATTTCCTTTAGCCATATCTTCTAATTCTTTAGCGACTTCAGCTAACTCAACTGCACCAAAGTTTTTACTGCTACCTTTGATGCTATGTGCAAAGTGTTGCATCTGCTCAAAATCTTTATTGTTTACTGCTTCTTCTAATGATGAAGCAAGTCCGGGCAAATCTTCTAAATACGCCTCTACCATTTGATGAAATGCACTGCTAACACTTTCTCTCAACTCTATGATTCGCTCTTGATCTATAGGGCCAGATGAATTCAACTCATGCTCATTCAAAGAATGATGTTCTGGCAAAGCCTCGAGCTCTTCTTGTGTTATAGTTTCAGGATTATTATGCTCATATATAAGTTCATTAATTTGGGGCAACCACTTTAATAGCATATCTTTTAGCCCTTGCAGCTTAATAGGCTTAGACAAATAATCACTCATTCCAGCTTGCAAGCATTTTTGCCGCTCTCCATCTTGAACGTTAGCCGTCATAGCAATAATTGGCACTTCACCCGTTGCCCCCTCAATACTTCTAATTTTCGCTGTTGCTTCATAGCCATCCATGATTGGCATATTGCAATCCATCAGTATGATCTCGTAGCGTCCTCTTGATACTTGATTAATCGCTTCAAGCCCATTATCTGCAACCGTGACTACACAGCCCAACCTCTCCAGCATTCCAATGGCAACTTGCTGGTTAGCATTATTATCTTCGACGACTAAGACCTTCGCACCATTTGCATGAAATTCTTCTTGTTCTGACATGGTATAAATTGGATTTACTTGACTAATACTTCCATTCATAACGGTCGTTATGCAATCAAACAGACTTGATTGCAAAATAGGTTTTTGGATAAAAGAATCTATCTCTAGAAATCTTTCCAAAAAGCTTTCAGCATGAGTTTGATTAGTCATGAGTATTAACTTAAGTGGCTCTATGTCTGAACTTCTACAAATCTCTCGCATCATTTCTATACCATTTCCAGTTGGCATAATTTCATCGATTAATGCGATTTCAAATGCTTTCTTTGCATGGGTTGCCTGGCGTAATTTAGTGATTGCAGATTCGCAATTATCTGCACACTCAACATAAGCACCCCATCTTTCGAGAGTTTGCATGATATTGCAATGTACTATTTCACTATCATCAACCACTAAAATGCGTAGGTCCATTGAACCTGTAAAGTCTTCATGGTGACTAATGTCTTCATCACATGCTTGCATAGGCAAAACAAACCAGAAAGTACTACCCTCACCTTGCTTACTATCAACACCTATGTCACCACCTAACACTTTTACTAGCTGTTGACAGATAGCGAGTCCTAATCCAGTACCGCCATACTTTCTTGTGGTTGATTCATCTGCTTGAGAGAACGCTTCAAATATTTTTTCTTTTGCATCTCCAGAAATACCTATACCACTATCTTTTACCTCAAAACGTAATCGAAGGTTATTCTCCTCTCTCTCATCCAGTAATACATTAATAGCTATTTCACCATTATTGGTGAACTTTATTGCGTTCCCACATAGATTTAGTAGTAATTGACGAATACGACGAGCATCACCAAGGAGTGAGTTGGGTACGGAGTATCCAATCAGATGCGCCAAATCTAGATTCTTAGCTTGTGTTTGAGTTGCCATAATACTTACAACCTCATCGAGCAACTCTCGCAAATTAAATTCTTCAGGTTCCGCAATCATTTTGCCCGAATCAATTTTCGAGAAATCTAGGATTTCATCTATCAGAGCAAGTAATGCATCACTAGAATTTGTCGCAATACCTACATATTCGCGTTGTTTAGCTGATAAACCAGTATCTGAAAGTAATTCGAGCATACCCAAAATACCATTGAGTGGTGTACGTAATTCATGACTAACATTTGCCGCAAAATCTCCTTTAACTCGTGCTGATTGCAATGCGGCATCTCGTGCTTTCTCTAACTGTTCTTCACGATCTTGTAGTGATTCAATCATTGAATTAAATGCAGTCTGCATATCACGAATATCACGCGGGCCTTCGAGTTGTGCATGCTCGTAGGATCCATCTTGCGTCTTATGCATCAATCGCATTAAAGCATTTAACGGGCTAGTTACTTGTTGCGTTACAAGCAATAATAAAACTAATACTGCAATAGCTAGTGTTAGCGAAATCAATAAGTTTGCATTACGTATACTTGCAACAAGTTGGTTCAAATTTGCCTTACTTTGCACAATTCTCACATAGCCAATCAACTCTTTATCTGCAACTTCCTCATAGGAGTCTTCATCAAACTCAGGGGTATAGTAAACTGGAGCGACAAAATACCAGTCCTCTGTAGTCTCTCTAACTATATTAGTACTCGTATCCCAAAGCTTCTGATCTTCATCTAAGGTGCCTTTGCCTAATTCAATTAAAGGTTTTCTTGATGCGTCATACACACCCAACCCTTCTATGTCTGGCAGATTCAATGTAGCCGTTAAGGCTTGTTCAATATTCCCAGGATCGTCCACCAATAAACCTAGAATTGTTTGTGACGCAAAGTTTTCAGTAATTTTCTTACCTTGCAACAATAGATATTCACTAACAGCTTTCGAGGTAAAATTTGAAATCACAAAAGTAGAAATAAAAGTTGTAAATAAAATTCCAGTAATAAGCACCAATAGCAATTGACGCCTAAAATCAGAGGGCATAAAAATATTTTTTATAAAATTCAATATACTCATTTCATCAACTTAATTTGATAGTGGAAATACTAGATCAAATTCCCTTAAATCAGATCTGGTAATACTCAGACCAAGATGTTCTGCTGTTCTTGAATTAATTGCTTTTTGGAGACCCTTAGTTGGATAAATTTTATCTTCAACAGGGAATCCTTTTATTTCCTTTAAAAGTAAATTAGCAGCCTGTTCTCCATGCTCTATATTGTTTGGATATAAGCAGAATAAGACCCCATTTTTAACATGACCAGGCGATCCTGAGAATACGACAACATTTTTCTGCCAAGCTTTCTCTAAGATAAATGGTAATACTACTCTTGAATCAACAACGCTTCTATCTTGCATTATCCAAAGTGCAGTAGTGTCTAAATTCTCTGTTCTTAGTACTTCATCATAAATCCTAGCAGACTGTTTAATATCAGTGGCTTGATAGGCGATTAATTGAATTTTACTCGCCTCTATTTGCTGTTTTGCTAAATCAATCAGCCATTGATTCTTGGATGGATTGTAGACCACTACTATTTTTGTTCTTTTACTATCAAGCTTTTTTAGAAGATTAAATTGTTCTATTGGGTTGGCTATTAGTGCAATACTTGGATATTCTGTAATTTCGCTTGACGAACTAAGTACAGCTCCTAGTACAACAGACATATTACTTGGAAGATACACTGTTGATTTTTGCCCTAAAGAACCTAAAGCGATAATGGATTCGATTCCCTGATCACTAAGCCAATCAGTAATAATTTCAGAACTATAATCTTTTTCAAGCAATAAACGTTCAGGTGTACCTTGCAATCCTTTATCAATCCCATCACTAATTGCATCATAAATTTCATTATAGGGTGCTCTTAATTCTGGAATGATAATTCCGACTTTTGGCTCCGCATAAGCATGCATAGAGAAAAGCAAACAGCACATAAATGCTATTTGTGTATATGCAAATAATTTGTATATTATTTTAAGCATAAATAAATTCCACCCAGCCTGTGAAATTAATTTAATTACTCAAATCTCAACCTAAGCTCGACGTAACCATTTCTCCGCTCTAGAGGTAAGTCATTAGAAATATTTAGGTTGAGATCTGTAGGCTCTTCGGGTGAGGAATTAAATAAATTACGTATACCACCAGCCAGTTCCCATTTATCAAACAAAGCAATTCTACGAAGCGTGAGATCAACAACTGTATAAGCATCGAGATCACTGCGTGGATCACCTGGCGGCCTACCTCTCTCTCCTACATAATTTATTTGTGGAGTCAGATGCCATAGAGGTAAAAACTCCCAATCCGCACGCGCATATGCCTGATGTCTTGGTGCATTACCTGAATCACTCTTTGTTTCTTGATCTTCAGAATGTTGGTAAGCGTAATTTGAAGTTATCAACAAATTGTTTGATACATACCACTCAACTTCAAACTCACCACCAAAACCTTTTTGTTCTCCAATATTTTGCGCCTGATTTTGTGTCGGGGAAACTGGCACAAATTCTATGATGTCATCCCATTTGTAATAAAACAGATTTAAACCAATATGAAATCCTGTAAATCTTCTTGTATCAAAGGCAATTTCAAATGTTTCCATTTCTTCAGGATCAAGATCTGGATTACCAGTAGCAACTGGATTATTCTGATTATATAGCTCGGCGAATGAAGGTGCGCGAAATGCCTGACCATATAAAAATTTAACAGTCGTGTCGTGAGTGGCGGACCATACTAATGCCGCACGAGGGTTCCATGTATCACCAAAGTCGTTGTAGTCGTCGTAGCGTATTCCTGCTGTCAGCTCCCAATCATTCGCCAAACTCCAAACATCCTGTACAAATCCAAACTTGTTATCTCGGTGTCTTTCCGGAAGAAACACAAAATCAGTATCAGAAACATCTATTAATTCCAGTGCTGGATTATCAGGAGGCGGAAAGTTCTTTTGCTCTCTTACACGATATATTTCACTATGTATGTATCCCGCGCCAAAACGAATTGCATGATCTTGGATGCCAGTAAAGAGAAAATTAAAATTGTAATTCCATCGGCTTTCCCAAACTTCAGGATTACCAATGACACCATCAGTAAATGGACCTAATGGTGGACTAAAAAAAGGATCCCGTGGATCAGGAATTATCGCACCTGGTGGAAATAATCTCGTATCATCAATCACCTCTTGCGAATGGTTGAAATAACTGACTTGGGTTTGCACATCCCAATCCTCTGAAAAGTTAGGATTATGATAAGTAAGGTCCGCACTCCAGCGATCTGATTTATATTCTGCGTTATCGTCTAAAGCACTACCCAATCCAAACCCTACCTCTCCATCATCTCTTCGTTGCAATCCTCCGCGCAAAGTCCAAAACCCTTTTTGTATTTCAGCTCTTAAATCCAGATTATTACGTCCATTATTTGTAGGCCCGGGTGCAAGCGAGGCATTAGTTCCAAATAATGGATCAAGCACAACACTTTGAGCATCTGAGTCTACATCTTCATCTTGGCCATCAGTTTTAAGAAACTCTGCCATTAACGCTACTTTGAACCCAGCATACTCACCACCATGAAACAACCAACCCTCTTTGGTATTAAATGATCCATAGCGAATACCAGATTCAGTACCATCAATATCATCGGCATTTTTTAAAACAATATTAATCACGCCAGCAAATGCGTCTGCACCATAAACAGCAGAACCAGGTCCACGTATGATTTCAATACGCGAAATCATTTCGACTTGCATGCCACCCCATACCTGGCTTCTGTTGCCTAAAAATAATTCATTTATAGAAATGCCATTTATTAAAACAAGCACTTGTGGATTAATATCTGTATATATTCCCCTAAAAGTATAAATTGGGTTGTAACCAACGGGACTAAAGGCCACATGCAGGCCTGGTACTGTCTCTAATACTTCATTTAAGTATCTCGCACCCATACTCTTAATATCAGCTGCGGTGATAACACTTGCTACCGCGGGCGCCTTTGAAATGGGTTGCTCACTTCCAGTGGCGATACTAATCATTTGTTCACCACCATAAAGATCATATAAATCATCTTCTTCGTTTTCCTCAGCAAATGAATTTTGTAAGACAAAATTACTCATTAGCACCAAACAAAACAAAAAATTACGTAAATATTTCATAATAAAGTCCTTTTATTAAATCTCTTTCCATGTACGCTTAACAGCACCTTCGTATTTAACTCTCTCACATTTCAGTGGAAACAACGCGCCAGCCATTTTGCTCCGTGCATCTAAATAGCAAGCTGTCGTTCCAGCATTAAATCCGTTTGCTGAGACCAGGTAATAGTCATAGGGCGAAAACCCCATATCTGCACCAATAGCAGCAGCTAATCCGGTAATATTCATTTGCATACGTAGTCTTCCGTTTTTGAGTATGTCTTCAACTTGGTATGCAAGCTTTACGTGTTCACCATTATCAAATCCCAACTGCTTCATTAGATTTTCTATTGGAGGAATTCTTTCATCACCTTTAACAACGGGTCTTCCAAATCCATAAATAGCACGATTAACTTTTAATTCTTTTTTTATAATTTCTTCTAATGCAACACCTTCGTTGACTTGACTCTTACAATCTAATATGAAATCGATAGCCGCTAAATTAGCTTGACCACCATAGATCTTGGCTTCCGAGACTGCACAAGCTGCTCCAACCCCAAGACTCGCGGTGGTTCTAGCTGTACCTGCAAGCGCACTAACCCTGTTATTCCATACCCTTGGATCTGGATAACTTATTGTCAAAGCCCACAAACTATCGAGCATTTGTAATTCATCATCATTAAATTCACGACCGGTTATCATGAATAATAAAAGTTTAAACCATGGATAATCCTTTATATCGGTGAATAAGTTTCTACCTCGCACTACTACTCGTTCGCCAGAAATTGAACCACCTAAGTCTGTTCTCCAAGAATCTTCATATCCATGCAATGGGCTTGAGCTATTTTTCATATTCATTCACCCGGATCATTTTCGATTTTCAATGCAGTGCCAAAAAACGGATATTTCCTCCATCCATGTTTTTTTTGTTCTAAAGCATGTGCTGCCGCACCAGGAAGTCTTAATAAGAGAAATAACATCTCACCCTGATCTGGGTTTATCTCTAAATCTATGAGAGCTGTTGCAATGACACCACTCATTGCCAATGGAATTTGCGTAATACTTTCCAATTCATCTCGATGCTTGAGCAACCATTTTAATTTTGAGCCTTCGCTGTGCTTAACGAACTCTTTAAGCGTTTGTTTAACTGGTGTTGCACAACTCACGCCATTCGGATCAAAACCAGGAGTATGTTCGATTTCTCCCCAAACCTCGGTACGATGTGGCTGAGGTGGACTTGTTATATGGGATTTCCATTTATCTATGTCTTCGCCACATTCGTTCCACCAACTCATCATTAGAAACACATCATGAGCACCCTCTAACTTTCCCGCGCCAACAGAAAGTGCTGCCATAAGCGCTGATGCATTTGAAGAGCCACCGACTCCCGCACACATTGCTGCTCGTACTGTATGTGAACGAATTCCAGGATTAGCAACAGCTATTGCAATTTTTTCTAGTAAAGTAGCTTGCCATTTCTCAGGTTGATCCAACTTAAATAGTAAATACAAATACTCCGCCCAGCTTGCACGAGTAAGTATTTCGTTATAGACGTCATAACCCGCGCAAAAACATTGAGCTGCAACGAATGGATTATCTTCTTCAGGTTCTTCATTCCATATTTTGGAGTGAATAAATTCTTTTTCTAAATTAGCCTTATCTTCAGACATACAATTATGCATCCAAGAGAAAATTAAAAACTTACTAAAAATCAGTATGCTACTGCAATAGGATAGTCTACCTCACACCTTATATAAGGGGAGGCAAATTTTGAAAATGTATCGGGGATTTACTACCGCGAGTCAGGCAAAATAGTAAAGTATGGTGGACTTATTCGACTGTACCTAATGCTTTTAAACGGTTAAGCATAGGAGGTGCTTCTTCCGGATCGATATAGACATCTAAAATAGTAGGACCAGACGATTTACAAATTTTTTCAATATCTATTTTTTTAAGGTCCTTAGGCGAATGAATATGGAAACCAGGAATACCCATACTCTTCCCCCATTCAACAAAATCGACCGAAGTTAATGTATGCGCAGTTGGCTCACCTGAGCCCATTTTCTGGCCATGTTTTACCATGCCATATTCTGAGTCATTAAGAACTAAAAAGATAATGTTAAGATTTTCCTGCAATGCAACCGTGACTTCTCCACCACTCATCAACATTGAACCATCACCAGTAATACATACAACAGGATCGTTCATATTGGCCAAGGCAGTTCCTATTGATGAACCAATAGCCCATCCCATTGAGCCGAATTCAAGACAAGTCCAGAAAATACTACCATTTTGTGTGCGTCGGCCCGTGCTTCTTGTTGCATCCGAAGAACTTAAAGATGTTCTTCGACTACTTACCCTACGATCATAAGGATGTAAGTAATGAATACTCCAAACCATACTGTTTCCAGAATCACAAAGATAATGTGTATTTGGCGGGAAATATTTAGGTAATTCACTCATCAACCTTTGCGGCTTGATGGGTATCCCGTTAGATTGACACTGTTCTTGATTTTCCATTTGAAAGTGATGCCTGACTTTCAAATCATGTTGATTAGGACATTCTGTTCCTTCGACTTTAGCCCTTCTAAACTTTAATTCAGGATCTGATGTCACTTTTACATTGAGAAAATTCAAGACTTTCTCAAATATAGAATCTATATCACCATGCACATGTAAACGTGCCATAGGTGAACTTGCAAAATTAGAACTTGTACTATCAACATGAACTAATTTTTCATTAAGCACTGCATCGTCCCAATTATTACTGGCAGTTTCACTCAGTGATGTACCAATTGCCACAATTAAATCTGTAGATTTGCTTCTTATAGTTTCAATTGCAGAACTATGTCCTGCAAAGCCAACTACTCCACGAAAAAGAGGATGATAAGGGCTAACCAAGCCTTTCGCATGCGGTGTTGTAACGACTTCTATATTTAGTCTTAACGCTACATCTAAAATACGTGAAATTCCATCGGCGCATTCCTCTCCCACGATAAATACAATATTTTGATTTTTGATTAGCTCATGATTAAATCGATCTAAACTTTCAACATCAATTAATGATGTTTTTTTATAGAGCTCATTTAGCGGGTAGGATGGTTGTGAGACTGACGCCTGACTTCTGAATACATCTAAGGGAATGCTTAAATGTGTTGGGCCTTTCTCTTGTAAAGCATGCATAATAGCCGCAGTGAGTTTTCTCTCAAACTGATTAGCATGAGATACCAAGCTGCTATAGTGGGTACAATGTTCAAACATTGCAACTGTGTTAATGCCAGTATCTCCAGACTCTTGGGCAGCTCGTTTACCAAAATTTGTAATCGATGTTTGAGCAGTAATTACCAACAAAGGTGTACGATTATCATAAGCTGAAGCAACACCCGTAATTAGATTAGTTGTACCAGGCCCCGCAGTTCCGCAACAAACACCTAGCTTACCAGAGTTCCTCGAGTAGCCATCAGCCATGAATGCAGCACCTGTCTCATGTCGTGCAACAACTGCTCTTGGACCTAATCTTTTTTCACTTCTCGCCAAAGCATTATAAAGGGGTTCTATTGCACCGCCCGGAATACCAAAAACATAGTCAACTTCTAATTGTTCTAAATAGCTGACTAATAGATCCCCTAACTCATAGTCTGGGTGAAGTAGATGATTTTTAGATACTGAATGAATTGTGTCTTCTTGAAAGAGTGATGTTATCTGCTCATCATTATGAAGTTTCGCGGGAACATCCACTGTAAGGCCATGAGCATTATTGATCTTTTTAGAATCTTTTTTGACGTCCTCAGTGATCATTCGCCTGGGGGTGCTCATGGTATCCCTTATATTTTAGTTACGACTTTTAATTAGAATATACTTCAAATATTTCACTTTAGCTATGTTCTTGAAATCAAAGCAATTCCGTATTTTTGGATCTCATAACTTATATTAAATTAGTGACTTAAGTGTATGTTTTAAAGAGGATAATAATACTTTTTTATCACTTTTGTCTAATAATTTATCGTCTTAAGAGTAAAAATATTTGGGAAATAAGTAATCAATAGCAAATAACACGAATCTCAACTCAGACAAGAAAGCAGATATACCGCAGATACATTCAATTATCGCTCAACCGAGAGTGAATAAAAGTTTTGATTAATCTTGAATAAGCTTGATAGCTGCCTGTGTGAATACATCAGACGACTAGCCCTGTTTTATAATAAAAAGAGAAAACAATGTAAGTCAGAATTATATGACTTAGTATTGTAAACACCCTCAGGACTCAGTATCTGAAACACTAGAATTAGCTTGACTACTCTCACGCTTTCGAATCAAAGCAATAACCTCATCGGTTATATCCGCTTTAGCATCAAACCAAAGTGTTTCTTGACCAACCACCATAATTAACTTACTTCCTCGTTCTTTTGCGATCGCTTGTGCAATTTTTGAAACTTCAGCACGAAACTGTAAAATTAATTCTGAACGAAATTCAGTAGATTGCTGGATAGCTAGATTGCGAGTATTTTGTAACTGATTCTGAGTTTGAGCTAAGTAAGCTTCAAATTGCTGTTGTTCCTCAGAAGTTGGTTTATCACCTAACTTTTCTTTCTCTTGTGACACATTATCTTCGAGTTGTGACACTACTAATTTGAGCTGCTCAGTTAATTGCAAATTGGCAAATTCGAGCTCTTTTTGCATGACTTCCTGCTTACCAGTTGCCTTAGCTACCACATCCATATCTACGATCAAAATAGTATTACTCGATTCAATTCCTAGCTCATCACAGGCACTCAAAACGAATAAAACGCTGATTATTAATAATATCTTTTTCACACTTACCTCAAATTCTATTAACTCAAAAATAAGACAGTTACTTTATAGGGCAAATGCGAAAAATATATTACAAATTGTTATTTTTTCTAGCATTTACAGAATCTCTTGATTAAATTCACATTTTTGAAAAAATTTTAACCAAATATGAATGAATTCCACTCCAATGCCATGTCTATCACAGCATATACTCTAGATTTTTGTACTATTGAACTTGCGAGAAAACTACATAATAAAAACCATGCTAACTATCAAGAATTTGCGTTACATAATTCTAGGCTTCCTAATTTGGGGCCTAGCGCATGTGATTTTAATTGAGAGTACCTCAGTTAAAACCACAGAGCTTGAGCGCATCCAGAAGAGTGGTGAACTACTTATTCTGACTCGCAATACACCTACAACTTTCTATATTGGACCAGAAGGACCCACCGGATTCGAATATGATCTAGTGACTGCATTTGCGCATCATATTGGCGTATATCCAAATGTTATGGTGGATGAAGATTTTTCTAGCATTCTTCCTTCACTCAGCAAGAAAAAAGCAAATATAGCAGCTGCAGGAATTACTGTAACTGAAGCGCGTAAACGTAGTGTCCGTTTTGCAGATAGTTATCAAGAAATAACTGAATTAGTGCTTTACAAGGCAGGTAACAAAAGACCTCGATCTATTGAAGATCTTCGTGGAATAGTAATTGATGTAATCAGTGGGAGCAGTCACGAAGAGTTGCTGTTAGAGCTTTCTAGAGAATATGATTTCTTAGAGTGGCGCTCACATGCCAACATCGATATTAACTATATGCTACAGAAGATAATCGAAGGTGAATTTGAGTACACGATTGCAGATTCAAATGATTATGAGTTTAATCGCCGTTTTTATCCTACACTGCGCAAAGGCTTTCAACTCAGCGGCGAAGAATCACTGGCGTGGGCATTTCCCAAATTAAAAGACAATTCTGTCATTGATGCGGCTAATGAGTTTTTAGCACTTTCAAAAGAAAATGGTTTCCTAGATCGTCTGTATGAGAAACACTATGAACATGTACCATCACTAAATTACGCCGGCGCACATACTTTTGGAAAACATATCGATTCGCGACTAGAAGATCTAATACCGATGTTTAAAGAGGTGGCTGCGGAAAATGAAATTGACTGGCGCTTTCTAGCAGCCGTCGCTTATCAAGAGTCATTATGGAACCCCGATGCCGTTTCTCCTACGGGCGTTCGTGGACTTATGATGTTAACCCAAAGAACGGCCCGACAATTAGGTATCGAAAATCGTTCTGACCCTGTCGACAGCACCAAAGGCGGCACATCCTATTTCTTACAAATAAAAGATAAGATACCTGAACGCATTACTGAGCCAGATCGCACCTGGATGGCCCTAGCTGCTTACAATGTTGGTTTTGGACATCTAGAAGATGCGCGCGTGCTAACACAAATGCGTGGCGGAAACCCTGATCGTTGGGCGGATGTGCGCGAATCTCTTCCTTTACTCACCCAAAAAGAATGGTACAAGAAAACAAAATTTGGCTATGCGCGTGGCCATGAACCTGTGCAATACGTAAGAAATATTCGCAATTATTATGATCTACTCGTCTGGAAATATAATGAGAACAACAATTTACAAGATGCAATTAGCAGAATTATTCCAAGAGTAATGTAATAATATTATTTCCAGTCATCACCATAGTGATGCGTTAGCTCTTCACCTTTTTTAATTTTTTTCAACGCCACAACAGATAAATCATCATATATGATGACATTGGGTTTTTTATCATGGTTAATGAATCTAAAATCACAAATCATCATATGTAATTTCTCACCTAACCATAGTGTGTGATCGGTAATTTTTTTTGTTTTTTTAGTTTTACAAAAACCTAAAACCTTACCCTTTTTAATTACCTCTTTGGCAAATAAACCATTACCATGTATCTTGCTTTTTGCAACTTTAAGCGCTACTCCCATACTTCTTTTCTCCCTAAGAAATATTCTTATAAATTTCAAATTGGTTAGACTTCTTCAATCTTTTATTTTTAAAAAAATCCTTCAATAACCTACTACATTCTTGCTGTAAAACTCCACTTTTTACATTTATCTTATGCAAATGTTTTTTATCTTGTAACCAGTCAAAACAACCTCCAGCTGCTCCCGTTTTCTCATCAACCGCACCAAATACCAAACGATCTATGCGCGCATGTAACATTGCACCTACACACATCATACATGGTTCCAATGTGACATAGAGCGTTGTGTTGGGTAGTCGATAATTATTTAAAACTTGAGCTGCCTGACGTAGAACCAGAATTTCAGCATGCGCTGTTGGATCGCTAAGACTGATTGTATTATTATGAGCGCTGGCAATTAATTCACTATCCTTCACCAAGACTGCGCCAACAGGGACCTCATCATTTGCCGCTCCTCTGTAAGCCATGTCTAAAGCTTCATACATCCAGTATTGATCTCGATTGTAATTAGAAATAGTCACTTACTTAACCCACATCATTGGTATATCATTAAATTCACTTTTTATAAATTTTACCTCAATTTGTATAATATATATAAACTCGTACACTTAATGACAACATTATCAAAATTGAAATTATAAAACTCCCCATAGTAAAGTTAATTAACTGGGCAAATACCAAGGAACTAAGCGTAAAGATTTACCAATGTGAGAGTAAAATGCAATCAAAGAAAACTTGGTATTTTTTGCTAACAATTTTAATAATTATTTTTATTTCAGCTTGTTCTGAAGTAAACGATTCCTTTCTCGATCCAAAAGGCCCTGTGGCTGCCGAACAAAAAGCACATCTGATCAATGTCACCCTGTACACACTCATTGCAGCCTTGCCAGTGTTTATACTCGTGCCCTACTTTTTGTGGCGCTATCGATACAAAAACAACCAATCAAAATACACACCTAACTGGGAATTTTCAGGCATTCTAGACCTCGTCATGTGGGGTGTCCCGTTCGCTATTATTTTTGTTTTATCCACTATGTTATGGCATCAGACAAAAAAACTCGATCCATATAAGCCTATTGAATCACCACAGCCAGCACTTGAAATCCAGGTCGTTGGGATGGATTGGAAGTGGTTATTTATCTACCCTGAATACGGCATTGCCTCGGTAGGTGAAATGGCATTTCCAGTTGATCGAAGCGTCTCAATGGTTTTAACCAGTGACACCGTCATGCAATCCTTTTTGATAAGTTCACTTGCGGGACAGATCTATACAATGCCTGGCATGCAAACCAAGTTACATATTAAAGCAGACCAGCCAGGAATCTTTGAAGGACAAAATACTCAATTCAATGGCGTGGGTTTTAGCGAGCAGAAATTTAATGCCGTCGCGATGTCTGATCTTCAATTCAAGAACTGGATTAATACTGTAGAATCATATGGAGTTACGCTCAATGACACTACTTATGACACACTTGCCGTTCAATCAACGCCTGAAGAAGTACACGAGACTCTGGGTAACAAGTCAATGCCTAATAACATCACTTATTTTAAGAAAGTTCCTGTTAACTTATACAACACCATCATTGGCAGATATCATACGGGCGAAGCTATTCCTTTAGATCAACAACCTGGCGGGGCATTGTATAAATTGGATAATTTAGAAAATTTTACAAACAAGGACCCTGATAAGCATTCAAAGGAAATTGGTCAATGAGTTCAGAATCACAGCTAAGCTGGCTCATCGGCAGATTAACCCCAGAATCCTTCTCCATAGTCAAAGTTATCCAAAATCCCACTGTAAATGAACTTATTGCATCTGGCGCTGCGATGGTTGTCATTATCGGTGCTGTCATCACTATTTCCCTGTTGACATATTTTAAGCTTTGGAGAACGCTTTGGAATGATTGGCTATTAAGTGTAGATCATAAAAAAATTGGCATCATGTACATCGTACTGGCACTTGTGATGTTGGCACGCGGTGTACTCGAGGGTGCCATCATGATGACTCAACACACTTATGGGCTTGATGGTGGATTTCTTCAGCCTGATCACTTCGCTGAACTGTTTAGCACACATGGCACAATTATGATTTTCTTTGTTGCCATGCCTTTTATTATTGGTGTGATTAATTACATTCTTCCATTGCAAATAGGCGCACGTGATGTGTCTTTCCCGGTGTTAAATCAGATTAGTCTAGGTCTAACCACCACCGGCGCCGCATTGATTATGATTTCTCTTGTGGTTGGAGATTTCTCAACCGGTGGTTGGCACAATACTCCTCCCTATACTGGTTTGGCCTTCAACCCTGGAGAAGGACCTGACTATTGGATCTGGTCAGTTGGGCTAGCCGGTTTTGGCTCAACATTGACTGGTATTAACTTCGCAGTAACGATTTATAAAGAACGCGCACCCGGCATGCATCTCTTTCGCATGCCATTATTTACTTGGACAGTTTTGTGCACTGCGATCATTATGATATTTGCTATGCCACCACTAACGGTAGCGACCTTTACACTGGCACTTGATCGATACCTCGATTTTCATTTTTTTACGAATGACCTAGGTGGAAACATGATGAACTACGTCAATCTCTTTTGGCTGTTTGGTCATCCCGAAGTCTATTTATTAATACTTCCCGCATATGGAATTTTTTCAGAAGTAGTATCAACCTTCTCAAGCAAACGCCTCTATGGCTATGCCTCACTTGTTTATGCAACTATGGTTATTGCAGTACTTAGCTTCACTGTCTGGCTACATCACTTTTTCACTATGGGGCAAGGGGCTAACGTAAACATTGCTTTTGGAATTGCTTCAATGTGTATAGCCGTTCCTACTGGCGTAAAGATTTACGATTGGATGGCGACCATGTACCGAGGAAGGATCAGATTCACGGTACCCATGATTTATATGACAGGCTTCTTTATGATGTTTACCGTGGGTGGTGTTACCGGTGTGATGCTTGCTAATCCCACTATTTCATTCCAAGCTCACAATACTTTGTTTCTGGTTGCACACTTTCATAACGTCATTATCCCAGGTGTTCTATTTGCACTACTTGCAGGAGTAAGTTACTGGTTCCCAAAAGCCTTTGGTTTTCGACTCAATGAATATTGGGGCAAAAGTGCTGCACTGTTATGGATAGTCGGTTTTGCACTGGCTTTTTTACCGTTATATGTTGTTGGTTTGATGGGTATGCCTAGACGATCTGTCACTTATACTGACCCAGCATTTGAGCCAGTTCTTATGGTATCGCTATTTGGTGTCATATTTATTTTATCTGCTCTAGCATGCACGCTCATCCAAATTTGGGTAAGTGTTCGTGATCGTGCAAAAACACGAGTCACTGTTGGCGATCCCTGGGATGGAAGATCACTTGAATGGTCAATATCATCTCCTCCACCTGAATATAACTTTGCCATTATCCCAACGGTCACTGATCGAGATGAGTTCATGGCGGCCAAACAGCGAGGAGATGCCTATAAAAAGCCTGATCAATATGAAGATATTCATATGCCTACCGATACACCGATCGGTATCATCATCTGTCTTGCTGCAACGATATTAGGCTTTAGTCTTGTTTGGTATATCTGGTGGCTGGCTGCAGTCTCATTCTTGGCAATCCCTCTCGCTTTCATCATTAAAAGTTTTAATCTGAATACTGAAAAGGTCATCACCGCAGCAGAAATAGAAAAAGAACATACCGCATGGCTAGATCAAGTCAATCAAGTTGAACCCATCACACGCGAACAGGAAACAACTTCAATAAATCATGGCCTAGCTGTTGTGGAGATAACTTCATGAGTTCAGATACTTTGAAGTATCCTGGACTAAATCTAGGCAGTGGTCACGGTAGCGATCACAATAAAGCCGAAACTAAAATCTTCGGTTTCTGGGTTTTTTTGATGAGTGATCTAATCATCTTTGGTCTTATGTTCGCTACCTATGTGACTATGAATAATCCAATGTCTTATGCAGGCGGGCCGGAGCCCAAAGACTTTATCAACCTGCCAAGTGCATTTGCTCAGACAATGCTTCTGCTCATTAGTAGTCTCACTTTTGGCTTCGCCGGCCTTGCAATTCGTTTCAAACAATCCTTAGTGCGAGCTAACTTTTGGCTAATCATTACCTTGCTTCTAGGGATTGGATTTATCACTTTAGAATTATTCGACTTTGTTGATATGTTTGAGATGGGAGCAAAACCTAGTCGTTCGGGCTACTTATCTGCCTTTTTTGGTCTAGTCCCCTTACATGGCTTACACGTGACAGCAGGATGTATTTGGATTCTAATTATGCTGATACAACTTCGTGTATTTGGATTGAATGCAGTTACAAAAGTGCGACTTCTTTGCCTAGCGCTATTCTGGCATTTTCTAGATATCGTATGGATAGGTATATTCTCAATCGTTTACTTAGGAGGAGTAGCCTGATGCGTGAAGATACCAATTTTGAACAAGCAGTAAGACATTATTTAGTGGGGTTTAGCCTAGCACTCTTTTTAACGCTAGTGCCCTTTGGCCTCGTCGCATGGGGTGAATTGAGTCGCCCTGCGACATTAATGTTCATCGGGACCTTTGGGCTTATTCAAGTCATCGTACACTTCAGATACTTCCTGCATATTAATTTCAAAGAACAGAAACGCGAAGATCTGCTACTCATCTTATTTTCTACTGTCTTGCTCAGCATCATGGCGGGTGGAACGATATGGATAATGGCTAACTTAGCGCATCGCATGCATGTGTAACTAATATTGTTGAATTGAGTGCATTAACTATATCTAGAAAAATAATATTTATATCAGCACAAAAATATTATGAGCAATAGTCACCTTCGCACTCAAAGTTGAGCGCGAAGTTATAAATAGTTTATGAAAGTTTTTAGGGGATACTAATTTTTACGTTTCTTAGCAATCCCAACGACACCTAAAAGACTAGAGGCAAATAACCAGAAAGCGGCAGGCAATGGTACAACTGTTGCGACAATTGTGACGTCATAGGCACCGATATCTTGTTCTATGTCAATAAAGCCATTATCAGAAAAGATACCATCGTTTTCGCCTAAGAAAAGATATAGGTTAGGTAAACCAGAAAACGCTGAAATATCTAATGTTAATTCAGTACCTATTGCAAATGCAGAGAGTGCGGGATTTCCTATATTTGCGACATCTTGTGCAGCTTCAACCGTACCTGCTAACGGTGTAATGAAATCCTCAGTCGTGCTGAAAATACCAATCAGAGAATAAACCGGTAACCCTTGGAAATCTGGTCCTGGAAAATTTGTTGGCTGGCCTGTTCCCATTAAAAGACCATCGGCATCCGTGATGCTTTCATTCTCAACGATTCCATTATCTTGCACAAACCCACTTGCAGTGAAATCTAGTGTATCGAAGCCAGAGAAATTAAAAGCGCTTCCCATGAGACTTACAGATGAAGGATTATCAGCGCCAGGAAGATTAAATGCTTCAGGAAATGGTAGTCCAGTCGGTGCATCAGGACCAAGAGAAGGATATCCTGCATTATAAAGATTAGTAGTACCGGCAACTGTCGTGGTTATGATAGTACTCGCACTAACGGCTGCGCTAGATAACACGAATAGTGACAGGGATATGAATACAGGTTTAATTAAATATTTCATAATTTGTTTCCTTGATCCGAAAATTGCATTAAATCTTTATATGCGGTGCAGAATACCTGACAAGCTGCAAACACATTGTGATATACGACACAATTTTTATTGCTGTTAGCTAATTCTAGTCATTTTTTGACATTAAACAATCACACAAGTTTAATGGAAATTGAATTTTTTTCGGAAATTTATTAAGTTACTGTAATTATTAGGTTTTACAAGTTTTATTATTTTTGGATACTTCCGCTAAGATCTAGATATCACCTTTAGCTTATCCTCTTGGTCAAACTCAATGACTAAACGATTAGAGGCTTGATAATTCTTCAGCTGGTCAACATTAAGCCCAAAATCTCTAGCTACATCGTCAATTGAAGACATTTCACTCTCAGCACGCATATCTTTATTTTTAAACCGCCAAAAATTTATTAAACCCCAAAGTATTAAACCGCCACCTAATATAGCAATTACAATTAGATATAGAGCCAAGGTTTCTAAAAAGGCTTGATAACCTCCCAAAACAATCATCTGATTATAAAAAATCTTAATGTTGAGCCACCAGGCGATGATGCTCAGCAACGGCTGCAGTAAGTAAATAAACACCGCCCAAAATATTAACGTGATTCCTAGTGCTGTGGCTTTTTGCCCAGGTTTTACATATTCTGATTTATCTATAATGAATTTATTATGATCATTTTTCATCTTCTTTAAATCCTCGATCCGGGCTTACCCACTTACCGGATTTTGTGCGTCCTACAAACATTGATCGCGGAATTGCGACCGCTGTCGTAAATACATTGATTAACCAATATGCTAGGGGATACCAAATTATCCAGAAAAAATGCTTTAACAGACCCCTTTCATATCGACTATCAATCGATAAGCTAATAAAAAACTGGAGCAAACAGGTTGCACCTAAGACTAGTCCGTGCCAACCAGGAATAAGTGAGGGTACCATTAGATAATCTGGCAGCTGTATGAACTTTCCTAGTATCCACAATACGACTATTAATAAGAGTACATAACTCCACAACACGCTAAGCCAAAATTCTGTAAACACCAACCACATACGCCGGCTTTTCCAAGAAAATATTTTTTTCGCATAAAATTTTGCGGCTTGTGCACCGCCAACAGCCCAGCGCAGTCGTTGCTTCCATAAGCCACCAAATGTTTCAGGCATTAATATCCAACATAACGCATTTGGTTCATATCGAATGTCCCAGTGATCTAACTGTAATCGCCAACTAATGTCTATGTCATCGGTAGTAGTATCTGAACGCCAAAATCCAATTTTTTGCAGTGCTGATTTTCTAAATGCTGTCACTACGCCAGAGACAGTAAATACTCGACCATATATTCGTTGCGAGCGTTTAATCAATCCAATAATGGAAGAAAATTCACCTACCTGAATTTTACCGAGTAAAGTTGATCTGTTACGAATACGTGGATTGCCAGTTACTGCGGCCAATCTAGGTGAACCCTCAAAATGTTTCACTAGCCAAGCAAGCGCATGTTCCTCAAGCATTGCATCACTATCTATACATACAAGGATTTCATACTTTGCCAGCATTGCCCCTGTATTGAGTGCGATAGCCTTACCTTTGTTAGATTCAAAATGGACTACTCTGACAGTCTTATGAGTTTTAATAAACTCATCTACAATCTCACCTGTTTTATCATCACTACCATCATTGACAACAATAATCTCATATACAGGATATTCAGCCTTTAATAACTGCAATAATGTATCTTCAATATGCTCTTCTTCATTATAAGCTGGCACAAGAATAGAAATAGGAGGTTTAGCTTCTGCATCTGGTAATTCATCAAATGAACCATTTTGCTTCTCCCAATGGAAGCGGTAAAACAATCCACCGCACATCCAGATATAAGACATGAATAGTGGATAGAAGTAGGCAAAGGCTAGCAGTATTCCGGTGATGGTTTCGTGATTCATAATTGTTCTTACCGCTTAAAACCGCCAATTGAGATTAGCAATACCGGCATTGAAGGATTCTCCTTCACCATCAAACGTACGACGTCGATGGAGATAACCATAACGGATTTCAAAAGTGGGCGATAACTGCCAACGTTGTAGATATTCAAGATCCCATATGCCTGCATTGCTTTCGGATTTTTGTTTATAGTTACCCACGCCTATAGTTAATCGATGGGTCCACTCTCTCTCATAACGTCGCCATATTAGACCGTCATATATTCCAGCAAGGCGGAATGAGTAATCGCTCTCAGGGTTATAATAAATCGCATCGATATCATCATTCTTTGAAGCATAAAATTCCTCACTTAAAGAAAATCGATGATAAGCACTTTGGTATAAGCCATGTTGGTGCTTGATATAGACAAACTCACGATTATTTCCATCATCAAAATCTAAGTAACCCACGTTAACTCTGGCGAAGCGATTTTCGTTCCATCGGTAATTTGCCCCTAACACCAAAGAACTTGCCTCAATATCATCATTAATCGCACGTAGCGGTGTTAAGTCACTATATGTTTGTACATCCGCAGAGAAGCTTAAATAATCATCCAGCTTCCAGATACCGCTTAGCGAAACGCCAGGATTTGAACTATCACGAGTGCTCACATTAAATTCCGCAGTAGCATCTAGAAACTTACTGCGATACTCACCACCAATACCAACCCGATTCAAATAACCATTACCCTCAGGAAATTCGGCATAGTTGTAGCGATGTCTCCCATATACGCGATAATGATTTTTTATTGGCGAAGAAAATAAGCGTTGCTCAAATAAAAGCTCTTCATTTCCAAATGTATTACCAGAGGACTCTCCAAATATTACATCGGCCGTATATTGTCTTAAATTGTGTATTCGCCAGCGCTCATCTAGGGTCTTTACATCCGGATGAAATTCATAGTTTTCATCTAAGGTATTAATTATGTCTTCTGCACGCGTATAAGAATGCTGATCCAATAACGCATTAGCTTTAATTGCTTCCAAAGCAACATTATCAACAGATCCTTCTGGAATTTCGTCTAATGTTTCTAATGATTTATTTGCCCATCCACGCCAACGGTATATTGTGGCGAGATTCATATCTATCTCGGGATCATTTGGTGCTTGTTGTTTCAAATCCTTGAGTAACTTTTCGGCCAGACCTAAGCGATTTTGATAAGCCTCAAACATGGCATCAAGACGAGCTACCCAATGGGCGCGTCCGTTAGTAACCTCTTGTCCCTCTATGATCATATTCATCTGATCGAGGGTTTGACCTGCATTTTTATAGTCTTCAAGATCAAGATAAGCAAAAAAGATGATTGAGAGGATGTTCAGGTCTTTTTGATATTGTGCTGCGGCATAGTTCGCTAACTCTACTGCCTCTTCAGGCTGTCGATTTTTTAGATAAGCTTCAGCAGCAATTGGCAATCCCCAAGCAGGTACTTCTTCTTTTGATAGAGATAAAGATTCATAAACCTTGACTGCCTCTGATGCCTGATCAGCTAGTGTAAGTGCCCTAACTTTATTCAGGGATGCATTTGTATAACTCGCTTTATCATCGGGGTAATTTGTATCTAAAAATTCAAGTTGCTCATCAAGTGATACAAGTGCTTTATTAGCCATAGGCACTCTTTCACTCAATGGTGCAAGTTCGGCATTTCTAACCAACTGTGCAGACCTTAACTCATATAAACGCTTCCAATGTTCATTGGTAAAATAGTTGGGTTTTTGTTGTGCAAAAGTAAACGCATCTTCTGCCTGTTCTAACTGAGCCATTGACAAAACCCATCCAATATAAGCTTCTTGATGTTCCGGATTTTGATCAAGAACTTGCTTATAGTATGCAAGCGATTTTTGGTAATCGTTTTGTGAAAAATGCAGGTAAGCCTTGGCAAGAATAAATTCCGGCTCATGATCAAACTGCATCGCATATTGATCTGCCAGTTTTTCTGCTTCCGGATAACGCTGAAGATCTGTTAGAGCCAGTATTGCTCCTGTAACAAAAACATAATTATCCGAAAAGCGATCGAGTCCCTCTTTATATAAACTAAGTGCTAGCTTGGAATACCCACAACTGCGAAGCATGAAACCAGCCGATTCTAATTGAGCCTCAGATGCATCGTTATTACTCAAAACCGATAATACTTGTTTTGCGTCATTACACCGGTCATCTTTAAAATAATTTTTTGCAAGTGCTAGAGAGATTTCATTGTTTCTCAAATATCGAAGTTTATTGAGTTCTTCTCTCTTTGATTGGTCATCAGCAAAATTGTTGTCGTCATCAACAAATGCTAACCACGTATCGATATAACTCTGCTGCTCTTTTCCTGAAGTTATAGAAATAAGGTCACGCAATAGCTTTGTCTGCAGCTGGCCTTCATTAAATCTTTGTGCAAAGTAGACACCGCCATCGAGTATCTCTTTATCTGTTGGGTATCGCTTAAATAGTTTATTAAAAATACTCTCTGCACGATTTTTGTTACCAGTATCAGTATAAGTTAAGGCTAGACCCAAACTTAATTCTCGATCATTTGGAAAGCGCCTTAATCCATATTCATACAAACGAATCGCTTGTTTATAGTTTCCGTTTTGACGTGCCACCGCAGCTTCACGCCTAAGCTCTCTAACATTAAAACCGCTAATGGGATCCTTATTTCGTTGCGATGAGGTAGAACGGATAGTCTTTTTTGATATAAGGTTTTGCACTCTATCTTTAACAGTATCTGGCGCATAGGCTAGAGGTACTGAGTATCGAGGCCAAACACTTGATGTCCCTTTCTCACCTGCAAGCTGCTCCAGACTATCTGCCCACGCATAATATGCATTATCATCTTTTTGATTATTTGATTTTATTGCTTTAGATAATGCATCCAATGCTTGCTCATGACTTCCCAGTTGTTGTTGTGCAAGCCCCAGAATAATTAAAGTATTGCTATCCATTTCTCCATCGGACGACTGTAACAGTAATATAGCGTCTTCTGGCTGTCGCAATTCTACATAAACTTTTGCAAGACCCTTTTTATATTCATTATTATCAGGAAATTCAGCATGCAAGTCTTGATAAATATCGCGTGCCTCAGTTAAACGACCGCGGTTATATAAAGTCTGTGCCGCTGCAGCACGAACATACTCAGGCAATTCCTGCTTGTTTGGCAAATCATAATAAATACCCTCTGACTTTTCATAATCTTGATTCCAAGCGTGTAACACCAGTAGATCTTGTGCAAAATTTAATTCCTCAGGCGCTTGATTCTGATACTTCTCTAATTGAGCTATTGCCTGCTCCAAATTACCTGCTTGACCTTGCTGCACCCAATAGTCTCGATAGACTTCCCATGCTTGAATTTGATTGACACCTTCCTGATTAAATAAAACCTCAGCTTCTTGCTGAGCTAGTAGCGGATCAATTTTACTTAGAATTACCAAGCGCATGACTTCCAGTGATAGATCATCTGGCTCAGCATATGGTTTTGCATAAGCTAGTAAGTTTAGTGCTTCTTGGTCGTATCCAAATTCAGACAAACTAGCAGCACGATTAATAGCGACTTCAGATGGATTCTCTGATGATTTTATTTGATACTCAGCTAAAGACCGTGCAAATTCCAGCTGATTATTTTGCAACGCTGCAATAAATAACTCTTCAAATATATTAAGTGGAATTGTGTTGAAGTCTTTTTGCTTTGCTAATGACAATGCTTTATCAGCTTGTCCAGATTGTATTAATACTAAAAGATAATCACCAACGACAGATTGATTATTTGGCACTGCATCATAAAGAATCTCTAGCTGTGACAATGCCCGTTCGTAATCGCCGTCCTTGGCCCACTGAACCGCTTGCTCGCGTAACTGGGTTACTTTTTGAGGCGAATACGACAATTCATTTGACATCTCATGATAGAAAAAAGCCAAAACTAAAATAAATATAATCGAAGATATGACGTGCTTGAACATGATTATCTTATTGATGAGCGCAAAAGATTTATATTTTCCACATTTTGCTTTGTATATACCCTAATCACCAAACAATACCCTAGAAATCCTGGATAAAACAAACGTTTTACCTAATATACAGCAATAAACTCACTAATTTAGCAATAACGCGACTTAAAAGGTGCATTTTATATCATGATCCTAATTGCAAAGATGCTAACTAGTCATGAAAATTGATTTGCCGATTTATTTAATTGGATATAACCAGCACTTTGCAATCAAGGGTATTTATCAATCACATTTGATACAGATAAGCGACTACTGAGTTAAAATTAGGATTACTCCCATTCAATTGTCGCTGGTGGCTTGCCTGAAATATCATAAGCAACACGTGAAATTCCATCAATTTCATTGATTATTCTGCGTGACACTAAATCAAGAAAATCATAAGGCAAATGTGCCCAGCGCGCAGTCATGAAATCAATAGTTTCTACCGCACGCAGTGCGACCACATATTGATACTTACGACCATCGCCCATCACACCCACAGATCTCACCGGAAGAAATACTGTGAATGCTTGCGAAACTTGATCATATAATTCATGGCGTCTGAGTTCTTCTATGAATATATGATCTGCACGACGTAATAAATCGGCATATTCTTTTTTAACTTCGCCGAGAATTCTGACACCTAGCCCAGGACCTGGAAATGGATGACGATGAATCATCTCATAAGGTAAACCAAGCTCATCTCCAATTCTACGAACTTCATCTTTGAACAATTCTCTTAAAGGTTCTACTAAAGATAATTCCATATCATCAGGCAACCCACCTACATTATGATGTGATTTGATTAAATGTGCTTTACCCGTTGAGGCTCCTGCTGATTCAATGACATCGGGATATATAGTTCCTTGCGCCAACCACTTTGCATCTTTTATTTTACGTGCTTCTTCTTCAAATATTTCGATAAAAAGGTTTCCGATTTTTTTACGTTTCAATTCTGGATCATTCAATCCTTTTAATGCTGATAGGAAACGGTCTTCAGCATTGACACGAATGACTTTTACCCCCATATGTTGACTGAATGTCTCCATTACTTGATCGCCTTCATGTAAACGCAACAAGCCATTATCAACAAATATGCAAGTTAGTCGTTTACCAATGGCTTTATGTAGCAACGCTGCAACAACAGAAGAATCTACACCGCCAGAAAGCCCTAATATGACATGTTCTTTTCTCACTTGGTCGCGCACATGCATGACAATATCTTCAATAATATTGCTTGCTGTCCAGCTACCTTTACACTGACATATATCAAATAAAAAAGACGTAAGGATTTCCCGACCTTTACGAGTATGTGTCACCTCAGGATGAAATTGCAAACCGTAGATCTTTCTTTCTTCGTTTGCGATTGCGGCATGTTCAGCACTATCTGTGCTCGCTATAGTTTTAAACCCCTCAGGCAAAGTTGTGACCTTGTCTCCATGTGACATCCAGACATCTAAGAGACATTCATTCTGTTCAGATTTCTGATCATAATGACCGCTAAATAAATCATTAGAAATCTTTACAGTTACTTGTGCAAAACCAAATTCACGATGAACTGACTCGCTAACCTTTCCACCTAACTTAACTGCAAGCGCTTGCATGCCATAGCAAATACCAAGAACAGGCAAATTAGCCTCAAGGACATAATCTGGAATATGAGGTGTATTATCTAAAGTAACCGACTCAGGACCACCTGATAAAATGATACCTTGAGCATGCTCAAGAAAACTCGCTGCCTTTATCGAGTCCCATGGCATAATTTCACAATAGACGCCTATTTCGCGCACACGACGTGCGATCAATTGGGTATATTGAGAACCAAAATCAAGAATTAAAATTCTTTGCGCATGTATATCTGCGTGCATTTGTGCATTCATTTTGTTTGATTTGATTTCCGTACTAACGGAAAATTCATAGAAAATTATTCGACGTGATAATTAGGGGCTTCTTTAGTAATAGAAACATCATGCACATGACTTTCTCTCATACCAGCGGCAGAAATTTTTACGAATTCTGTTTTAGTATGCATTTCTGAGATACTTGCACAGCCAACATAACCCATACTTGAACGTAAGCCACCTAGCAGTTGATGAAGTATTGATGTTATAGATCCTTTGTATGGCACACGCCCCTCGATACCTTCTGGCACTAACTTGTTATGCTCAGATTCGTCGTCTTGAAAATAACGATCACTCGAGCCTTGTTGCATGGCACCAATTGAACCCATACCTCGATAAGTTTTATATGAACGGCCTTGGTATAGTTCCACCTCGCCAGGTGATTCTTTAGTTCCTGCAAACAAGCTACCAACCATTACCGTATCAGCACCTGCTGCAATCGCCTTTGAAATATCTCCAGAATAACGAATTCCACCATCCGCAATGACGGGCACATTCTTTTTCTTAGCAGCCTTAATCACATTATCTATTGCTGTGATTTGTGGCACACCCACACCTGCCACAATTCTTGTCGTACAAATAGATCCTGGACCTATTCCAACTTTGACAGCATCAGCTCCAGATTCAATCAACGCCAGTGCAGCTGTTTCAGTTGCAATATTTCCTCCTATCACTTGCACATCAGGATACTTATTTTTGACTAACTTAACAGTATCCAAAACTGATTGGGAATGACCATGTGCGGTATCAACGACAACCACATCAACGTCCGCAGCAATTAATGAATCGACTCTAGCTTGGGTATCGCCTCCAACGCCGACGGCTGCACCCACTAGTAATTGGCCTTGCTCACTTTTACATGCATTGGGGTGTTCGGATGATTTTTGTATATCTTTAACCGTCATCATTCCGCGTAACTGGAAGTTACCATTAACGACTAATACTTTTTCAATTCGATACTTATGCAGCAATGCTTGAACCTCTTCTAGACTTGCACCTTCTTCAACTGTCACTAACCTTTCTTTAGGCGTCATTATGGTTGTGACAGGAGCATCCATACGTGTCTCAAAGCGTAAATCACGACTGGTGACAATGCCTACCAGCTGCTCACCGTCTACGACAGGAACACCTGAAATATTGTTTGCACGGGTTATTTCCAAAACTTCTGAGATACTAATATTTGGGCCGACAGTTATTGGATCTTGGATAACACCGCTCTCATATTTTTTGACTTTCCGAACTTCGTTAGCCTGCATTTCTGCTGTCATATTCTTATGGATTATTCCCAAACCACCCTCTTGCGCCATGGCAATAGCAAGTCGACTATCCGTCACTGTATCCATAGCCGCTGATAAAAGCGGGACATTTAAAGTAATTTCACGAGTGAGCTTGCTGGAAATATCAGCATCGCGCGGCAGTATCTTGGAGTGGGCAGGAATTAAGAGTACATCATCAAAAGTAAGTGCTTCTTGAGCTATGCGCATTTCGAGGTCCAGTGTTCGAGATGGCGAGTCATTATAGACATAGGCTGGTTTAGGGTAAACTGCCTAGATGAAATATACAGAACCCTCACAATCTGATAGCAGAACAATTCTGTCTGTGACGGATATCAATTTGCAGCTAAAACAAAGCATCGCAGCTAACTTTTCCTTGCTATGGATAGAAGGTGAGATTTCCAATCTGGCAAGACCCGCCTCTGGACATATTTATTTTTCATTAAAAGATGAAAATGCACAAATTCGCTGCGTCATGTTTCGCATTAATAATCAACGTGTTCCTTTTGAGATTAGCAATGGCACACAAGTTATTGTAAGAGCAAAAGCCAGTCTTTATGAACCTCGTGGAGATTTACAATTAATCATCGATAACATGGAAGAAGCCGGCTATGGAGCATTACAACGCCAGTTTGAAAT
>JBCDBX010000009.1:0-35510 GCA_039182865.1 Pseudomonadota bacterium | reverse complement strand
TTTTCCAGCAACAGCTAGAACATCCCGAGTTCTGGAATCAAAGCCTATTATTGAAACTTAACGAACCATTGCAGGAGGCTACTCTAAATAAAGCATTATTTGCATTATCTGAGCACTATGACGTACTTCGCAGTCGGTTTTACTATGAAAATAATGACTGGCAACAAGAATTTTTAACTTCAATACCTAATGATTCTGAAATAATCACCATCATTGTGCAAGAAAATGACTCATTAGAAGATTCAATTATTCACATTTCTGAGCAAATACAAAATAGTTTTAGACTTGATCAGTCGCCAGTTTGGAAACTTGCTTACATTGAGTGTCATACGGGCTCCACAATAGAGCGACGCCTACTGTGGATTTGCCATCACTTAATAATAGATGGAATATCGTGGCGTATATTAATTTCTAGTTTATTCAATCTATATACCCAATTAGAAAAAGGAGAAGCGCCACGCTTGCCTAGCAAAACTCACTCTGCCAACGATTGGGTAGAATTACTGCAACAAATCGACTTTGAATCTCAACGTGACTACTGGCAAAAGCAGAGTATCTCATTACCACTTTTGCCGATGGATATGCCGGATGGAAAACAATCCATGCGTGATCAAAACACTTTAACGGCAACACTAAAAAAAGAATTAACAAAAGAATGGCTTGATTCAGTTCCTAGTCAGTATTCGATTAAAAGTGATGAGCTATTAATCATTGCACTTATACAAACTATGTTTAAGTGGTGTGAACATCTGCAAATACAGATCATGTTCGAATCGCATGGTCGTGATGCACACAAGCTTCAACAAGAAAATGATATTGATCTAAGTGACACCGTTGGTTGGTTCACTGCGATGTATCCACTTATCTTTGACAATAAATCGATCAATTCAAACGAGCTCGGTGAGATATTAAAATCTCACAAATCTATATTGCGTTCCGTTCCCGATCAAGGTATCGGGTATGGTGTCTTGCGTTGGTATAATCAAAACAAGTCATCTAAGAAATCACTCAATGTTTTGCCAAGCATACGCTTTAATTACTTTGGCCAAGCCGATGCTTTATTTAATGATTCAGCTAATTTTACATTAGCGAGCGAAAGTACTGGATCATCTAGGCACCCTAATAATCAGCAAGATGTAATATTTGATATTAATGCTTTTGTAATTGATGGTGAGTTGAAAATACATTGGAACTACAGCACCACTCAATATCAGCGCGAAACAATCCAAATGTTACTTGACAACACTCTTGATGAACTAAAAGGAATGATCAACTACTGCCTGGGTGGTCAGCATGATGGCGGCTTGGTTAGTGAAGATTTTCCCGACATGGAAATCGATAACGATGAATTAGCTAACATGTTGGACAATCTCTAGATGAATAATACATCACAAGCAAGTAATCCTTATGATCGGAAAAATATTGAAAATATATTTCCTCTCTCATCAATGCAGCAAGGTTTATTGTTCCATACTTTACTAAATCCTAAATCTGGAGATTATGTTCCGCAAATTGTACTGACACTACAAGGACAACTTGACCAACAAATAATGCAACAAGCATGGGAAGATAATCTTCAAAAACATTCCGCCTTGAGATGTGGTTTCTATTGGGAACAAAGAGATGAACCCTACCAGATACAGTTTAAGCAGTTACCTTTCACAATCATGCAAAAGGATTGGCTATCATCAAGTGAAAAAGAACAAAGCCAACAGTTGCATAGCTTGTTAGCCTATAATCGAACAGAGTCATTTAATCTCAAACGTCCGCCTTTAATACGTATTTTCTGGTGTCAATTAGACGATAATCGTGTCCATCTTCTGTGTAGTTACCATCATCTAATTCTCGATGGTTGGTCGATGGCAATAATATTGCGTGAAGTCATTGAGCACTATCAGCAGCTTATCACAGACGATATTCGTGAAGTTATTCAAATCAGCCCTCCTTATTCTGAGTATATACGCTGGCTTAAGTCTCTCGATAACGAAACATCATTAGCATATTGGAAGCATGAATTACAGGACATACCAGAGATGCCCTATTTACCAATTGGTGAAAATCGTTATGAAACACACAAAATTGAAAATCTATATTTAGAACGTAAATTGACTACTAAAGATAGTGACACAATCAATGCATTTTTGAAGACTAAAAGTTTAACTTTTAATACCTTAATTCAAGCAGCATTTGCATTATTGTTAAGACGCTATGGAAATCCTGACGATATTATATTTGGAACGACAGTTTCTGGTCGACCTGCTAACTTGACTGGATCTATGCAAATGGTGGGCTTATTTATCAATACTATACCCATTAAAATTTGTATAGAGCCTAGCTCAAATGTCATCGAATGGTTGAATTCAATTCAATTAGCCCATCAAGCAAGAATCGAGCATGAATATGTTCCATTGCGTGACATTCAGTCAATGATGAATTTATCTCATGGACTATTCAATTGTTTACTTGTGATTGAAAGTTACCCTATTGATACACTCAATAGCCAACAGGCAACGAAAGCACTATCTATTGATAATATCCAGTATGACGAATCAACTCACTTACCTCTGACTTTGCAAGCTGCGCCAGGTGATATGATTCATCTTTCATTCCGAGCTAAAAGTGCCGGGCATGATAAAGCGATACTTGAGCATATGCTTGAACACTTGGAAACGATAATACTTAACTTAGTAAAAAAGACTAATGACAGTATTTCAAGTATAGACATGATTTCTAAAGATGAAGATTCTATGATGAATGAATGGAACCAAACATCTAAAGCATTAAATCAAAATGCAAACTTACTAGATTTATTTTTACAACAAGTCGAGAAAACACCTGATCATCCAGCCCTTGTCTATCAGAAAAAGAAATTATCTTATCGCGAGTTGAATAATCGCTCTAATCAACTTGCAAATGTCTTATTACAGTCTGGAATTACCAGACAAACGATTGTCGGTGTTTATCTTGAACGTTCATTTGAACTAATTATTGCAGTTTGGGCTATCCAAAAAGTTGGGGCTACTTATCTTCCACTGGATAGCAACCAACCAAACTCTAGAATCAATAGTATTATTGCTGATTCCCAACCAAAGCTCATTTTGCATCAAGTAAGAAAAGATGCGTGGGCTTTGGATACGCCACCAGATTGTCAGCTTGTTGATCTCGCAACGACCGACCTTAACAAGCATGATACAGACTCCGCGACAACTCTTGCTCAACCCAAAGATGATGATATCAGCTATATCATCTATACCTCAGGCTCAACTGGCCAACCAAAAGGTGTTCCAAATACCCAGCTGGCTATTACTAATCAGTTACTCTGGATGCAATCAAGATTCTCAATCACACCCAACGATCGCATATTACAAAAAACACCCATCAGCTTTGACGTTTCGATTTGGGAATTATTTTTACCTAATATTTGTGGCGCAACGTTGGTATTGGCGGCGCCTGATGGTCATCTAGATAGAGAATACCTGCATCACTTAATCAAAACTGAAAACATTAGTGTGTCTCATTTTGTGCCTAGTATGCTAAACGATTTTCTGCTGGCAGATACATTTAGCACCGAAGATCATGATTTACCGAGTTTACGCCTCATGATATGTAGCGGTGAGGCATTATATGTAAATATCTGTAAGAAATTTTTTGATACTGTACCAACATGCCAACTATTTAATCTTTATGGCCCTACTGAAGCATCGATTGATGTAACGGCATATGAATGTAACGCAACTTTACTATCAGATTTGCAAACTGCTCCCATAGGGAATCCTGTTGCTAACACACAGATCTATTTATTTGATGAAGATTATCATCGAGTACCTATAGGTGCACGCGGAAAACTTTACATTGGAGGCATAGGTCTTGCTACTGGCTATCTTAACCAAGCCAATTTAACGCAAGAGAAATTTATTACGAATCCATTTGATCCAGACAGTATCATTTACGATAGTGGAGATTATGCAAGCTATGATAAAAATGGCTTACTTTCTTATCTCGGTCGAGATGATAATCAGATAAAAATTCATGGGCACAGAATTGAATTAGGTGAAATTGAAAATAGTCTTGTTGCCTTAGATAATATCAAACAAGCAGCTGTCAAAATAATACTTAATGATCAAAAAGAAAATCTGTTAATTGCTTGTGTGGTCAACATAAGTGAGGCAGATCAGATCAATAGTAATGAGCGTGATGTTATCAATCTGCTACGCACCAATCTACCGGATGCGATGATCCCATCGCGCATTATTTTTATCTCTGAAATGCCGATGACGACAAGTGGTAAAATTAATAGGCGTGCTCTACCTGATTCAACTGAAATTGAGCAAGAACATGTCTCACCCCGCACGCAGACTGAAGAAATAATCGCCCATATATGGCATGAATGTCTAAATTTAAAAAACACACCTTCAGTTAATATGAGTTTCTTTAGTTTAGGAGGGCATTCATTGATCGCGACACGGATAGTGAATAGAGTTAAACAATCGATGAACATCGATATGCCGCTATCGTATGTATTTGAATACCCCTCAATTGAGGAATTATCGACACAGATAGACAAACTAGTAGCGGACATGTCTAGTACAAACGACGACAATTATCGTGAACAAACACTCTAAACAATAATCATGAATATTCAATGATTCAGAGGTAGAATACTCGCATGGGACAAGAAATTACCACCGATAATAATATCAATACTGAGCGTTCGATTCGCCAGAATTCATTATCTCGTAAGCAAATAAGTTGGCATATCTCATTACTCATAGTCACGCTGGTGCCACTACTTGGATTACCGCTTGCTTATAACATCCAGCTGCCATTTGAGACATCTTTCTTAATCGGATTAGGTATCTTCATTGGTGGAGTATGTCATGTTGCTAGTACGTATACGTTTTACGTCGATAAAGAAGCGCGTCAGATTATGAATGGTATGAAAATGCGATTTTATCTGATCCCTATTATCGGAATAGCTTTTACTTTACTAGCAATCACTTCAGGCAATCATATCCCCATCGCACAAAATGTTCTTTTATTTATCTTTCTATTTCATCTTGCTTGGTTATATTTTCATTATCAAAGACAAAATTACGGTTTACTCGCCTTCGCAGCTGCGAGCCACGGCAAGCGTTTACCGGAATTTGTAATGCGTCTCGTAATGATTCCACCATTAGCTGGAGCATTAGCCACATTTCCTCAATTGATCAGTATGAGTCTTCAAATTGATCTCCCATTAGCTAATTGGCAACATCTATTAAAGGCAGGTGCGATATCTTTGTATATCGTCACGGCAGTAATCTTAGTCCGCATGGCTATTCGGCATCGTGATGTATTTGCGCAGCCAATGGTTATCCTATTCACTCTGACCTCATTTGGATTTTTCCTTCCCGGTCTATTGATCAAAGATATTCAGTTCGCATTTTGGAGCTATGCAATCGCTCATGGATTGCAATATTTGCTGATGGTAGGAATAGTCAATTACCAAAGCGCTAAACGATGGTTGAGCATGTTAGCATTAATTCTATTTGCTGTTGCTGGAGGTTGGGGTTTAGAACGACTTTACGGTAACAATGCGCTGTTTATCTCGGGCATTGCACTTACTTGGGTTCATTTTATTCTTGATGCAAGATTATGGCGTATGCGTGATGCTGCTGTTCGACCCTACCTACAACAACGCTTTGGTTTTATCTTTAAAAAATAAGCCTCTTAGTGTCAGATTCTAGTCATTCTATTGTCCGTCGCGGCGGCAGAACACCAACTGGTGCAAGCAAACGATTGTTTTGCCTACCGCCAGCGGGTGCAGGTGCGACACTTTACTATTCATGGTTTCAACATCATATAAATCAAGACATAGAAATATGTCCGCTCGCATTACCCGGCCGTGAGGACAGAATTAAGGACCCACTACCCGCATCAATTGAGGATCTAGCTGAACAGCTAGTCGATTCAATTAAGCCAGAATTAAATCGAGAGTATGCATTGTTTGGTTATAGTATGGGTTCTCTAATAGCTTACGAGTTAATTCTGCAGCTACAAGCAAATGGATTACCTTATCCACAATACTTTTTTTCGCTAGCTGCACGTGCACCTAACAGGCCGATGCAGAATGAAAAGCCGTTACATACATTAGCAAAAAACGAATTTCATGAAGTGTTGCATAATCTTGGGGGCACGCCAAAAGAAATACTAAATAATGACGCCGCGATGGAGATATTTGGGCCTATTCTGCGAAATGATTTCCGCATAAGTGAGACTTACTTAAGGCAAGATGTTAAAAAGTTGTCATGCCCTATTCTTGCAATCCATTGCGCACAAGATGTTTTGATTAATCAAATTGATGTCACTGCTTGGAAAGAATACACCTCGAATCAGTTTGATCTGCATGTAATCGATGATGCACATATTATCTCTCAGGAGAGGTTTAAAGAATTTCCTCAGTTAGTAGAACAATATTGGATTTAAGATAAATTCTGTAATGCATAGCAATCAAAGAATAGTATTTTAAATAATCATAAATCTGCTATGGTCTATCGCATTTATTGCTAATTAGCCATCATTAGTCTGCGACTCTGCATTCTCCAACGATATACGATATAAATTGTTTTAAGCAATTCCTCAACAATCATCGCATACCAAATAGCTTCAACCCCTAATGAGGCAAAATGTATTAACGACCATGCCACAGGAATCGCCACACCCCACATGACTATCTGACTAAAAATGACGGGTTTAACAACATCGCCAATCACGCGCAGTGAGTGGAATAAGACAGTATTCAGACCGGTAAGAGGTTGAATAAATATGGTCAGAAGCAGCAAATACTTTGCTTGTGTGTGAACATTCGGGTCATCCGTAAATAGACTTACTAAGGGATTAGACATTAAATACATTACGACTGCCATGAGTGTTGCTAGACTCACAGATACGAGTACCGAACTCCAGACGCGTGTGCTTAGTTGGCTATAGGATTTAGCGCCATGCTGATATCCTACAAGCACCTCGTTGGCTTGGCTTATGGCCATCACTATCACTGCTAAGAACGCACTGAGTGATAATGTATAAAAACGTGCTAGTATTCCAACAATTCCCATACCCGCAATGAAACTCAAGAGCACTAATTGATAAAACCCATAGGCGACATTATCTAAAACACTGGGTGATGATATCTTGAATAAAGATATCGTTTTTTTAATAGATTTTATTGTCAGAGATAGTTGAGACCACTTAAGCTTGGTTAGTTTTGGCAGAAGTATTAAAAGAAAGATGACGCTACCTACCCTAACTAAAAGCGTAGCTAATGCTGATCCTTCTACACCAAGAGATGGTACAAACCACCAACCAAGTACAAGTATGTAGTCTAGTATTATGTATGATGGAAATGCTATTAAACCAAAATAAAATATTTGACGCGTTAGCGAGAACCCTCTCAAGGTTGCAACTGCCGCCATCATAAAGCCATTAAAAGGAAGAGCAATTGCAACAATATTAATATAAGTGCGAGTACTGCTAACCAACTCTTCAGGCACGTTAACCAGTGTTATTAAGATGGGTGCCGCAAGATAAAGTAATAATCCTAACAGCGCTCCCACAACAGTATTCGCAAGGATTGCTAAAACCGCTACAGATCTCGCATCATCTACTTTTTTATCACCCAACGCATGGGTAATAAATATCGTTGCACCGACTGCTAACATAAAAGAGAAATCATATGCGGGGACTAATATTTGATTGGCAAGACTGACTGCCGCCGCTGTCGTTTCTGCATGATGACTAATAATCATGGCATCAATAAAGGTGGTCATGAGACCTAGTATTGAGTTAAGCAACAAAGGTATTGCTAGTCCGAATAGACCTTTCTTATTCGTCATATTAGTGTCTTAATTTTTTATTTGTTTGAATGATTAGGTAGCTTTAAAATTGAGCATACCCAATCATCATTGATCTCATATTCGACTTTTAGCTCGTCGTCTTTTTTCCAATCATCTGAAAGGTCCATCATAAGTTTAAGACTTGCTTCACTTTCATTAATGCTAATTAGTCTGACAGCCTCATAATAGAAACGCTTGTTGATCAATGGATACAACGCCTTGAAGATTGCTTCTTTGATTGTAAATTGAATAGTTACTTTTTCTGCAAAAGTATACATATCTTCATAGCAGCCTTCTTCAGATGATTCCATAAACTGCTGATATATTTCTTTAGCGGTCTTTTCAGTCATCACTTTTTCTATATCGATGCCTAAAGTTAGATAATCAGTATTGTTTGCAACAATAGTTATCACTACATTATGACTATGGCTTATCGAACCACATACACCTTGAGGCCAGAGTGGCGATCTATCACTAGCCATATCTGGTGTTAATGTAGATCCAGTCAATTTCATCAACGCTTCTCGTGCACATAGTCGGCCTGAAATGTACTCGCTATGTCGTTTATTAACAGCATTCTCTAGCAAACTCGGCATCGGAATCTTAAGTTTGACGTAATCTTTTATGCTATATGAAGTATCATCATAACGATCCATCATTGTCATAATATTATCTGGCTGCGCAGGTATTTGCGGTAATAATCTCATAGATGGTTATGCAGATAGATATATAAATTGATAAGCAATTGCCTAATCATTTAGTTAAAATCAATTTGGCTTAAGGCAGACTTTACTTCTGTTTCAGACAAATCTTTAGTGGATAAATCTTGGCTACCATCTTCCTTATCGAACACAATTGATAGAATTTCTTTTAACGCGTTGCCCGTCTCTAAAGACAAGCCTGCTAGTTTTTCGCTTTCGATAAACTCCTCATCATAGCGCCACTCGATATTTAATAATTGTGATTCAATCCAGGCGGTGATATGCATAGCATGTGTGCGATAATTATCAGGATGACTTAATTGCCCAAGCCCTGTCTCTAATTTAGCAATTCCTGCTAGTTCGTTTGGCAACCCAAGTGCACCCAGATAATTCACTATAATATTTGATTGTGGCTTATTTTGACTAAGATGATCCGTGTAATATAAGTCCGAGTAGCTGACATTTTGAATTATCTTTATTTGTTCCTTAATGTCATTCAAGTGACTCAGAAAAGTTTGATTTTTATCGTCAATTGGCATTTTCAATAGAATTGGACTTATACCAGTAAACCATCCGAGGGTCTGACTTAATTCAATTTTTAATTGCTCGGATATTTGCCTACCGTGGGTTTCTGTTTCAATTAATATTTCCTTGCACTCATAACTTAAACACAAACTTTTACTGAGCGCGGTAAGCAATATTGCGCCTATATCTTGATTGATACTTCCAAGACCTTCTTGATTCATAAAAATATTAGATAGATCTATTACATCATTCTGCACTGATACATTTCTTTCCAGATATAAAGTTTCATTTGTTTTGTTTGTTTGAGATGATGATGAATTAATAGAGGCATCCGACAACTTTAGCCAATCTCGAATTACTTGGTGATTCGGTACATATGTATGTATGGATTCTGAATATTGTTGATAACTAAAAGGTTTAGGTCCCAGTTCTAGTGATAGCTTAGCTTTATAGCGTTCCCATAAAGTGATGAGATCCTGCATTAATATACGCCAAGACACACCATCAATGATTAGATGATGTATTACCCATACTAATGTAAATTGATTATTACCTGGATATACCGCAATCGAAAATAGTGGACCCTTTGAGATGTCGATGCTGTCATGTAAATCATTGATCTGCTGTTTTCTTATCGCCTCGTCGCAAATATCATATTTATGAATTGTAAAATTCGCATTGCCTTCTTGATAAAATGCTTTCCAGGTTTTATTTTTGTCATCGCGAATGAAACGCAAACGAAATGCATCATGCCTTTCGATAATCACAGACAACATTTTTTTGATATCGCTTAATGCTACCTTCTCATATAATGTTAGCGCTACTGATTGATTGAAATGATTCGGCTGAGGTAGTTGAAGATCAAAAAACCACTGCTGTATCGGAGATAATCTGACTTCACCCTTTGGATCCTGATCTGGCAGTTGCCATTCTTTATCACTATTATAAGAATTACTTTTGAGATGATTCGAGAGTGATCGAATGGTAGGAAAATTGAATATATCACTCGTGTACAGAGCAATACCTAGGTTATTAGCACGATGTACTAATTGCATAGCAAGAATAGAGTCACCACCGAGTGAAAAATAATTATCATCAATCGAATGTATGTCAATAGAGAGAATTGCACTCCACAAGGAAAGCAACAGAGCTTCCATCTCATCAAGATGGTCAATATCAGTGATTGGACTATCAGTTTGTGTGATTACAGGCGGAGGCAACTTTGAAACATCTAGTTTCCCATTAATATTTAATGGCCACTCTGTCACATTGACCCAAAATGCAGGCATCATATAATCTGGGTAATTCGTTTTAATTAATTGATATAGCTCTTGTTGACACTCATTGTGATGCTCATTTGAACTCAACATGTACCACACGGTTAAATTCTTTTTTGAATTCTTAGAATATGTCGATACAAAAGCACGACTAACATCAGGATGCGTCAATAGAGTATTTTCTATTTCACGACACTCAATCCGGAATCCGCGTAACTTGACTTGATCATCCTCTCTTCCATGAAACTCAAATACGCCGTCGCTGTTTATACGCACGAGGTCGCCACTTTTATAAATTACTTGTTTATGCTCATTTTCAACGAGTTCGTTGAATGTCATTAATGGATTAGGAATGAACTGCGTGGCGGTCAATTCTGGTTGACGATAGTATCCACGAGCGAGGCCTTCTCCTCCAATATATAATTCACCAATAACTCCAGGTGGTATAAGTTGCATATGATGATCTAATACATACAGATATGTATTAGCAATAGGCTTACCAATAGGTATTGATATCGATTCAGTATCCTTCTGGCTGATCTCGTGACATGCGGTGAAAGTTGTGGCTTCAGTTGGTCCATAGCCGTTAATCAAAACAGTATCAGGTGCAAACGATTTCATTTTTTTCAAATGATGCATCGATAAGACATCACCTCCAGCCAAAAGATAATTAAGGTTTTTGAGTGCGCCAATTTGCTCATCAACCATCAATTGAAATAAGCCCGCGGTCAACCAAGCTGTGTTGATATGACATTCCTTGATGAGTTGAGAAATGACGGAAAGATCAGATTGCTCTTCACTGCAAATAATTAATTTTCCACCATTAAGTAAAGCTCCCCAGATCTCAAAGGTTGCCGCGTCAAAGGCAAGCGATGCAGCATGAAGCATCACCGTTTGCTGACTTAATTCTACATAACTACATTGATTGACTAATCTGACTATCCCAGCATGTGTGACTGATACTGCTTTAGGTATTCCTGTCGATCCTGAGGTATACATGACATAAGCAAGTTGCTCAGGGGTCGTCTTGCATGGTGGACATATACTAGAATGCTGATCGAGTTCTTTTAGTAACAAATCATAAGGCAATTGCACTGCATCACTTTTGATATCAAGCTTTTCTGAGGCACTTTTAATTAAAATGATCGACAAATTTGCATGTTGTACTATTTCATTTAGACGTGCGCTGGGTAGCTTAGACTCCAATGGCACATAGCAAGCTCCTGCTTTCAATATACCGAGCATGAATACACAGGATTGCCAACTACGATCTGCTTTAAAGCCGATAGGCATCTCAGGTGTAAGTTTCAATGCCTGCAATAAATTAGCTAGTCGATTGGATTGTTGCTCTAATTCTTGAAAAGTGATCTGAGTATTGTCATCAACAATTGCTATCGACTGAGAGAATTTTTCTGAGCAAGACCTGAATATTTCATGAACCGAATGACGACATTCAACATTTTGACTTACACTTGTGCGCTTTAACCAGTCAATTTCATTTGTACTTAGTAATGGCCAGCTTCTATAAACGCTACCTGAATTAGCACTGAAGTTAGATAACATATTCATATAATGCCTAACCATTTGCTTAATTAAACTATGTTCAAAAAGTTCCGAGCGGAATTCAAGGTAACCTTTTATCGTCATATCACCCTGATTATTTTTGTCATGGCGTAGTACTATATTTAGATCAAATTTTGCTTCTTGTTTGCTGATATCTAATTGTGACCATTTCATGTCCTTCAACTTCAAGGTGTTAAGGTCCTCTGCTTGCAAGGAAAATAAAATATTCGCTGGCTCTGTATTTAATTGACGCAACTCTGGTTGCGCATGTAGCACGCTCTCTAATGGAGTGCGTTGATGCTGAAATGCATCAAGACATAGAGATCTTATCGATTGAATGACTTCACTTAATTGGATACATTGAGATAAATCCAGGCGTAGCAATAAAGTATTCATGAGTAATCCAACAATATGCTGGGAATCTGGATGCTCTCGATTGGCGACTGGAGTTGCAATGACAATATCATCCTGACGTGTATAACGAGACATTAGAATGAACAGTCCCATTAGTAAGGTCATATATAGTGTTAGACCATTATCAACTGAAAATTTATTTAATTGTCGATACAAATCTTCATTAAGGATGATTGGAATTCTATTATTAACGTCATTAGATGGCGTGTGTTTAGAATTCTGTGCATTACTATAAGGTAAGTTTAGCTTTTCTGGGTAATTCGCTAACTGTTTTTTCCAATAACTTAAGTCTTGATCGTGATCTAAATTATGCGACCAGCCGACATAATCATAATAATCAATTAACTCGCTAGAATTTGCAGATGTATCTTGAGAATGAGTAAGATATTCATCATACGCTTGTATGAATTTTCTCATGATGAGCGCTATAGACCATTCATCTACTAAGATATGATGGATATCCAGAACGACGGCATGCTCATTGATTCCTTGTATAACTCGGATTCTGAATAATGGTGGTTGCGCTAAATTGAACGGGATATTCAACAACTGATCTATGGTGTCTCTAGCTTGTTGTACTAAATTATCATCCGTTGTCAAAGTTTGACTGTAATCGAGCATTTGCTTAGCACTTAGCGCATCTTTTATAAATACGTTAATTTGTCCACGTTCTTCTATAAACCCCGCTCTGAGCACTTGGTAATGTTTGATTAAAGTGTCTAGTGCATACTCGATGGCTTTGATTTCAAGCGTCCCCGTTAGATGTAATGCAATGGGAATATGATATGCATTATTTTCAGGCTGTATCTTCTGAAGCAAATACTGTCGACGCTGAGGCCATGACAGCTGTAAATCATTAGTAGGTGTAATAGATGGTAGATCTTTAGCGCGAATAATCGATTCGTCATTGGAAACGTTGATCAACTTTTCGCAAAAATCAGATAACTTTGGATTCTCAAATATCAGTCTCACGGAGACTGTTTTATTTAAGATCTTTTGTAGTTGGCCACATATGCGCGTGGCTAACAAAGAGTGACCACCTAACTCAAAAAAATTGTCATGCTTAGATAGTGCTGCATCTGTCGGTAATACACTTGACCATATATTGGCAACTAATTGCTCAAAATCAGTCAATGAAACTGATTTGTTTGAAGTATCTTCAATTCTTTTGCCAGAATGTGCAAGAGCTTGATAATTTATTTTTCCATTTGGCAAGCGCGGGATACTCTCTAGTATTCGCCAAAAGCTAGGATGCATATATATAGGCAAATACAGACTCATATAATCTTTTAACTGATTAACCAATATCTCTGATTTGGCTTCACTCAATAAAAGATAGGCAACTAAATGTTGCGAATCTGCTTCTTGTTGAACGTTAACAATAGCTTGCTTAACAGATGCATGCTTCATTAATACCTGTTCAATTTCCATTAATTCGATTCTAAAACCACGTATTTTGACTTGGTTATCTAAACGACCCAAGTAATCAAGCGCCCCGTCATTACGCCAGCGTACTAAGTCACCCGTACGATAAAGTTGATTCAAGCCAAAATCATCGGGCACGTTTATGAATACTTTGTTAGTCAAATCATCTTGACGCCAATAACCTTGGGTCAAGCCTTTGCCTCCAATATATAACTCACCAGGTATACCTGGAGACACTAATTGTTGGTTTTGATCGAGCACCCAAAATCTTGTGTTATTCAACGGTCCACCGACTGGAATACTTTTGGAGTCTATATGTTGTTGTGTGAGTTTTAATGCCCCAGACCAAACTGTTGTCTCGGTCGGGCCGTACATATTCCAAAGCTCATCGCAACGAGATAATAACCAGCTCGCAAGCGGTGCCTCCAGCGCCTCCGCGCCACATAATATTTTTAGACTCTCTTTACCTTTCCAATTTTCTTCCTTTAATAAGCGCCACGTAGAAGGAGTGGCTTGCACAGCACTTACATTCTCATCTGTCAGCAAAGTAGCTAATAAGTTTGCATCTTTAGCAATCATTGAGTCTGCAAGTATCAATCGAGCACCAACAAACAAAGGAAGAAATATTTCCAGTACAGAGATATCAAATGAAATTGTCGTTAGAGCTAGAAAAGTATCATCGCTGTTGAGACCTGGTGAACATGCAACTGATGAGAGAAAATTTTTAACATTCTCATGTGTGACAGCGACTCCTTTGGGCTTCCCAGTTGTGCCACTTGTGTAAATAATATAGGCGAGATCTGACTCTTGTATTTGATGATCTGCAATAGCTTGACTGATTGGCTCATTACTCAATTGTTCTAGGCAAATGACAGAAATATTCTCTGAGGTAATCAGATCTTGTATGGTTGAAGACAGTGTTCGATTGCTGGAAACAATAACTTCTAGTTCTGCTTGCTGAATGATGTAGATAAGCCTTTCATTGGGTAAGTCAGGATCTAGCGGTACATAGACCGCGCCTAACTTCCAAATTGATAACAGCACTGCTGGCAAGTTCACGTTTCGTTCTACATATACCCCTACACGTTTGTTATGCCCTATTTTGTAATTGGTAAAATGGCATGCATAATTTTCAACGCACTGCTTTAATTGTGCATAATTCAGCGATTCCTCTATATTACCCCGTGAACCATAGAATGAAATTGAAGGACATTGTTCACATTGTTTACATTGTTGATTGATGATTTCAAAGACTGATAACTTATCAAGATCGCATACAGGCCCTGCGGAAAACTCATTTAATTTCTTTTGAGACTTTTCATCTACTGACATTAAATCTGACAACGTCATCTTATGGCTTGAAGGAGATAATACTAATCGCTCTAGTAGATCCCTCATCAAGTCATAAAGAGAATGGATCTCTAGAGGATCAAAACGAGTTTCGTTAAAACGATAGCAAAGTGATAATTGTTGTATACCTTGTTTATTGTATTCAGGCGAAACCATCAATGCCAAAGGATAATGGCTTTGCTCAAATCCGTCGGTATGCTCGATTTTTAGATTATCCTCACTCGTCAATGAAGAATTCAATGCAGCTATACCTGATAGAGGGTAATTCTCAAATACAAATAATGCATCAAGACTACTGACATCAGCCTCCATAAAATCGGAAGACCAATCTTGAATACTTCGCAGACCACAGTATGAGTATTGCTCATGCGTGCGTTGTTGAGTCTGCAATTCTTGCAACCATTGAATGACATTTTCGTGAGCATCCCATCTTACTCGAACCGGCACCGTACTCATAAACATGCCAATGATGTTTTCAATACCAGAAATCTCAGGCGGCCTATTTGCAAATACTGACGCATAGATTATTTCCTGAGAGCCCTGTAAGTAACCCAGAGCTAAAGCCCAGACTGACTGAATAATATTATTTAAAGTAATATGATGAGCATGAGAAAACTGGATGAGGCTTGAATATAATTCATCATCTAAAATAAATTTGATCTCGCCTTTACGAGTCCTACTTTCATTAATAGTGACAGTTTCACCTATGTATAAATTAGGTAGCTGTAATCTGTTGACAGCTTGTGCATTAATTAAGTGGTCCTGCCAGTATTGTTTATATTTATCCTCATCAATCTGATCTAACCATTTTAAGTAATCTGAATATTGCCCTACTTTAGCTAGCCTTGGCTCCTTGCCAAGCAGCAGATGTTGATAAGATTCAAGCACCTCCTTGATTAGAAGCGCATTACACCAACCATCCATTGTTATGTGGTGATAGCTCCATATGAAATAAAATCGAGATTGATCTATCTTTATTAATGCACAGCGCATTAATGGCGCAGCATCTAAGTCAAACCCAGTTAAACGATCTTGCAATAGCCAATTATCAAATTGACATTTGTGCTCATCCTCGCTTAGGTTAGACCAATCTGATTCTGACCAAGGTAAATCTACATAGGAATGAATAATTTGTTTTGGTTCATGAGATACCAACCAGTCAAATGATGTACGCAGGGCGGAATGGCGATTTATTGTATGCAACCATGCCTGCTTGAATAGTTCAGAATTTAATTTGCCAGAAAAGCAGCACCAGCGCTGTTCAAAATAAACCTCTGGATTAGCCTCATATAATGAATGAAAAAGTATTCCCTCCTGTGCAGGACTTAGTCTTAATTTAGACGTGTAATTATTTTGATCCATACTTTTTTCACTCTAAAATAAACACTCAATCCAACAGTTGTTTAATGATTAATTTATTCTTTGAAATTTTTCTTTAACTTTTAATTTAGTGGATTAATGTGCCACCACCTAAATGAGATTATAGAGTATAATGATTCTCATTTGCTTTATTTTCAAACACTTCGAATTAAAATCTGAGAAATATGCTAAGCATCAAAAATGTCTCCAAAACTTACGCTAGCGATATCCAAGCGCTAAAAGACGTCAATCTCACAATCGGTAAAGGTATATTTGGCTTGCTTGGGCCAAACGGCGCAGGCAAATCAACCCTAATGAGAACTCTGGCGAGTTTGCAATTACCCAGCACAGGTTCAGTGATACTGAATAATCTAGATATTCTTGAAAATAGTCTTCAAGCACGAAAAATAATTGGCTATTTACCACAAGATCTGGGGGTATATCCGAGAGTTTCAGCACATGAAATGTTGAGTTATCTTGCGGGTCTTAAGGGAATTACTTCCCTCTCCCGGCAAAAACAAGTTGAGGATCTTCTAGAGCGCGTAAATCTCGCTGACGTCGCACACCAGCAATTGGATACCTATTCTGGTGGTATGCGCAGGCGGTTTGGAATCGCGACTGCCTTCATCGGATCACCAGAACTAGTCATTGTCGACGAACCAACTGCGGGTCTGGACCCAGCGGAGCGTCGTCGATTTCAACTTTTGCTAGCTGAAGCTGCTAAAGAATGCATCTTAATTCTGTCATCTCATATTGTTGAAGATATAGCTGGACTTTGCACTGATATGGCAGTTATGGATAAAGGTCAGATATTAAGCACCGGTGCACCACAAGCACAAATTGACTCACTGCAAGGACAAGTTTGGCAACGTGACATTGAATTTGAAGAGCTGCAAAAATTAAAAGATGAATATAAAGTTTTATCTTGGCGACCTCATCAAGGTAAGTTGGTGATCAGACTTTTATCAGATTCACAACCTAAAGAAGGTTTCCAACAAAGTGAAGCTGATCTCGAGGATCTTTACGCCGCTCACATTAGCTACGCTTAGAAAATTATGTCAAAAAAGTTTTCTCTTACTTTGCAAGCTCTGCTGTGTCAGTTATCAATGGAGATACGTCAGCAACTAAGAAGACCTTTTGTTTGGTTTAGTCTACTTGCATTTTTTGCTTTATCTTTTGGCTCTACTCTTGAATTTGCCTATGGAACTTCAGGTAATACTTGGGTAAATGGCGCTGATTCAGTTGGTACCCGAGCACTAATATTGAGCATTCTAGGAGTCATAGTTGCTGCAGGGATTGTCGGCGAATCTATGAGTCGCGAAAAACTTTATAGCACAGAAGAAATCATACTCTCTACAGGTGCTAACAAGTTAGTATTAGGATTTGGCCGTTTCGCAATTACATTTCTGATAATTGCCTTAATTAGCAGCTTATTCATACCAGGAATGATTCTGGCTAGCCTTATGCCAGGAATACCTGAAGAACGAATAGGTCCACATGTATGGTCTCATTACATACAAGCAATGACCATTTACATGCTACCTAACCTCTTTTTGGTATCAGCTCTTATTTATGCCGTCTCTGCTAGATGGCGAAGTCAAACCATTGCATTCCTAGTAGCACTAGCCTTAATTGCTCTTTACACAACGGCTTTGATGATGCTTGGAAGAGATGTATATCGACATGATGTGTTTCAATGGTTTGCTATGTTGGACCCTTATGGAAACATTGCAGGTGCCGAGCATGGCTTAAGACAAACAGTTGCCCAAAGTAATACAGAGTTTCGACCATTAGAAGGATTGCTGCTACAAAATCGCTTGTTTTGGATTAGCTTCTCAGTGTTACTGGTCATTGTTGGGACACTATCTATTCCTTTACAAATTACCAGCAGACAAACTAAGCAAAAAAAGAAGAAAAGGTATTCAATACTATCCTTGAACACTGATAATAAATTCTTACTAATGCTTTATTGGGAGTTACAAACTCTTTGGCGTCACCCTGGTGTTTTGATTCTTATCGCATTTGCCGGATTTTCGATTTGGTGGACCGCTGCTAGCTCAATCACCCATTCTTTCTCACTACCCACAACTGATCTACTAACTCACTCAACCGGTTTTTACTTTGACAAAATTTTAATTTTGCTATTGGTGTGGTACGCAGCAGACTTAATCTGGAGTGATCGTCAACATAAAGTAGATGAAATCATCGATGCCTTACCAACAGAAGATACTCGACGTTTGCTGGCTAAAACGGTTGCTTTAATTACGGTAGTGCTACTGTTTTGGTCTCTATCAATATTGATTAATATCGCCTATCAAATCAGTAAAGGATTTTATGATCTTGAACTATGGTTATATTTCACTGATGTATTTATATTCAAGGCGCCTTACTATATATGGATGTCAATTCTGGCATTGGCATGTCAGATAATTATCAGACAACGATACATTGCCATCGGCGTCGTCCTATTGGTCTATATATCCAGCACTTTGTTGGATGCGTTAGGTCTCTACCATCCCATTTATCATTATGGTGAGGTCAGTTTTTTCTGGTACTCGCTTATCGATGGATATGGTCATTTTTGGACAGGTCATCTATGGTTTTTGCTTTATTGGACATTAATAACCTTGGCCGTATGGACACTTGCATGGGCATGTTATTACCGAGGGAAAAACCCACCTTCCAGAATCTATCTTTTGAAACAACGTCTATTAAGAGGGAATGGACGTTTTTATATTAGTGTTAACTTACTAGCAATATTTTTAGTAGGCGGATGGATACTTTATCAAACAACCATACTACACACCTGGCCCTTGTATGATGAAAATGATTACTTTGCCGAAATGGAAAAAACCTATCGTGAAGATTGGAGCAAAATAGAACAACCGGTAATTAATTCTATTAAAGGGAATATTGATATCTACCCAAGTCAGCGACGCATTACTATGGACGGAACAATCAGCGTGAAAAATCAACATCAAACACCGATAGATGAATTACTTATATTTTTTCACCCATTATTAAAAGAAAGTAATCTCTTTTTAGATGAATCAGCAATTCGCATTATCGATACCAAAACACCTGAAGAAAATAATTATGTTCAAAGATGGCGCTTAAAACAGCCCCTAACTCCTGACGCAACTTTAGAAATTAACTTTTATACAGCCGGATACCCTGATGCAGGGTTTGCTGCACATAATCAATATGATGATGTGCCAGAAGTACATGGTATCGAGATATTAGGGAATGGCACGTCGATCCTTAATTTGAATATGATGCCTGCTATCGGATATAGCGAGCGTATCGAACATAAGCCGACATGGAAGCGCAAAAAATACGGATTACCTTTGGTGTGGACAACACCGGAATCTACCATAGGTGATAACGTTGCACATGAAACAACTCATCTTTCATGGGTGCACACCATGGACCTAACCATAAGTACAGATGCGGATCAGATTCCTCTATTCAGTGGAAACATCTTTAATGATTATGGAATACAAGACAATCGACGTACTATTCGCTATCTCATTGATCGACCATCTCGCGGCTGGTCGGAGCTGATGTCAGGTCGCTATAACCTATTTAAAAATTCGCGCGACAACTTACCCCCAGTGGAACTATATTACCATCCACCTCATACCTATACACTCGAACCCATGTCTGAGCATCTTCTGGATGCCATGGAACACTTCACTTATTACTATGGGCCTGCCCCTTTTGATCAATTTCGAATGGTCGAATCATCATTACATTACAACACGGCTGGTGCCCGAAATGGGTTAGCTTTTGTAACCGAAATTCTTGGGTGGAAGAGTGATCTAAATGTATCGCAAGGTGAAGATCTTCGAACGATGGCGAGTAATTTTATGGGAATGACTTGGTGGGCAGACCAAATCATTCCAGCCAATCTTGAGGGTGCAAAGATGGTTTTATCCGGGTTGCCTTTTTGGAGCTCTGCAATGTATTTACACCAATCCCGCCCAATTGAATTAAGCAGAAAATTACGACTTCAAGATATGTTAGAAGCTTATCGTGAACGTGCAAAACTTCCTGATGTGGAATTACCTTTCGCGCAAGAGATGAAAAATTCCGTGATGATACGTAAGAAAGGTATTCTCACTATCATATATTTAGCAGAATTGGTTGGTGTAGAAAATTTACAAAATACCTTTGCAAGCTTCTTGGATAACTGGCGTTATCAAGCAGCACCTTACCCAACGGCACAAGATCTTGTTAATCATTTGAAAAACAACTTACCTGAAAACGCTCAAGAACCTATCCGTGATTTATTTGAACGAGTCACAAATTGGAACTTAGAGGCAGTTAAAGCTGAAACTTGGCAAGATGAAAATAATCAGTGGCGATTAAAAGCTGTGGTAGATACAGCAAGACTTTATACCGAAGGCATAGGTGAGGAAAAAGAAGCAGCACTTAATATGTACTTACCTTTGACTATTTTTCGTGGTAATGACTATAAAAAAGAAAATATCATTCTGACGGAGTGGCAAGATCTTTCTGGAGGTATCGAAGAATTTGAATTTATTTTATCTGAGAAACCAACACGCTTCGGTATTGATGCTTATCTATATCTTACCGATAGCAATCCCTATAACAATGTCATTGAGGTTCAAGAAATTGAGAAATGATTGTTTTCTCTTACTCGCCCATTAGAAATAATCAGTTTTACTAACACTGTTCTCAATATCGCACTGTTGGGAATAATAGCAAGAAATTTATAAGTATTTAGATTAGATTTATTATATATCTTATTGTTTTATATCATCTTTATCAGATTTACCTTTGATAAATAATATAGCTAACACTGCTCCAGCTGTTGCGAGACATCCATTAACTATAAAAGCCATACTGATGCCTTCAGCAAATATATGAGCAGAAGCTACTATTGCTGTGTTTAATGCTAATGCCATGGCACCGCTAGCGTTTATCATCATATAGAGAATGGCTCCTGCAAGACTTGCATGCTTAGGATCAATCATTTTGACACCAACAGTCGTCACTGAAGAAAAATAGAGACCCACACCAACACCAAGAATCACCATACCAGGAACCAATTGAACATAAGTCGTATGAGTTTCTATGGTTGATAATAGAAAGGCTCCACCTGCAAGTAAGGCCGCACCTGCTGAAACAATCAATTTTGCACCTAGCGCTTCATACAAACGTCCGGCTATAAATGAGAATATTGCAAACGTTAGCATCATGGGTAGCAAGCCCGCACCGGATTGTGCCGCATTAAACCCAAGATTTTTAATCATAAATTGGGGAAGATATATTAATGCACCAAAAAATACGGCAGTGACCAATAAGATAGAAATAGCAGACATTGCAAATGTTCGATTTTTCATAATCGAATTCGGCACTAGTGCCGCTTCACCGACACTTTTTTCAAAGATTACAAATGCGCCGTGAATAAATGCGCCACCAATAAACAAAGACAATATGAAAGGATTAGTCCAACCTTTATCGACGCCTATATCTAATGCTAACAACCATGCAAATAAGCCACTGGCTAGCAGTATTGTACCAATATAATCTACTCTCTCATTAGGAGCTGTTGGTTTATCTCGCGCGACAACCAGAAGCATTGTGGTGACGCCAATAATCACAACTGGTAAATTAATAAAAAAGACCCATTGCCATCCTAGTGTGTCTGTAAGAAAACCGCCAATTAATGGGCCCATCGCATTACCCATTCCCGCAACACCAATAATAAGTCCACCGGCAAGCCCAGCTCTGCTATCAGGTACAATTTCATAAGTCATCCCTATCACAGATGACCACATCAATGCACCGCCTATACCCATGATGCACCGACTACCAAGCAGCCATTCGATGTTCTCAGCTAATCCACCTGACAGCGAAAATATTCCAAAAATGGCAGCGCCAATCATAAACATACGACGCCGTCCAAACATATCAGCCAGTCTGCCACCAGTAATAATTATGATACTGAATGACAAGGTATAAATATTGATTACCCATTGTGCCGTAGTGACATCAACATTGTAGGTTTTTTCTATTGCAGGAATTGCAACTGACAATGCCGTAAAGTCATTAGCAACGACAAAAATTCCCATTGCCATGGCAATCATGCCAACAATGGTTTTCTTATCTAACTTTTCAACTGGCATTTATTGAGTCTTTGTAAGATTTTTTGCCTTTCGGTTTTCTTCCCATGTTTGTATGAGTACATAGAAAGCTGGAATAAATAAGACCGCTAAGCATGTTGACGATAACATACCACTAAACACTGTGATACCTAAAGATTTACGTGCACTAGCTCCAGCACCTTCTGCTAACACCAATGGTAGCACTCCAAGCAAAAGAGTAAACGACGTCATCAATATTGGTCGGAATCTGATGGTTGCTGCTTCAACTGCAGAATCAATGATACTTTTGCCTTGACCACGAAGTTCTCGAGCAACTTCTACAATTAGAATCCCATTTTTAGCCGACATCGCAATCAATAAAACAAGACCAATTTGAACATAAATATTATTATCTAGCAGTGGAATTGAAAGCAGTAATATCACAATCCCAACAAGCGCTAAAGGTACTGAAAGAATCACTGATCCTGGTAAGTACCAACTTTCATATTGCCCTGCAAGAACGAGATAAATCAATAAAAGCGATAAACCAAAAATAAAATATGCCGTATTACCAAGCAATTCTTCTTGATAAGAAGTTCCCGTCCATTGATAACCTACACCTTCTGGCAATTTTTCATTCGCTATTTTTTCAATCGCTTGCATGGCCTGCCCCGAACTATAACCTGTTTCAGTAAGACCAATAATCGGCGCGGTTGGATATAAATTATAAAGCGAGACAATATTAGGGCCTAAAGTATTTGAAATGTCAGCGACACTGCCGATTGGGACCATATTATTAGTCGCGCCACGTACATGAAGCTGAGAAATATTTTCAGGCTGTATTCGATATTGCCCATCACCTTGAACAAACACATCAAATGTTCGACCAAAACGAGTAAACTGCCCTGCATAAGTAGAACCTAGGTAACCTTCAACTGTATTAAACAAGTCACCCAGCGCAACGCCCATTACTTCCGTTTGCGTTCTGTTAACTTCCACGTCGACTTGCGGAACATTGGCCCGAAATGGTGCGATCGCCATTCTAACAGCAGGTTCTTTGTTTGCCTCTTCAATTAAAATATTTTGAGCATTTTGCAACTTTGTAAAATCCTCACTGTTGTCTTTTAGCTCTAACTGAAGTTCAAATCCTCCGGCAAGCCCAAGGCCCTGGATTGGAGGTGGAGGCAATACAAAAATGGAGGCTTCTTCTAAATCTGCAACCGATGCAGATAAGTTTTCAAAAATGCCCATCAGTCCCTGCTCTTTTTTATTGGCACTCTTATAACGTTCATTCCAACTATCAAGAATGATATAAGAGACACCGGCATTAGACATTGATGCCATATTATAGAGAGCGGCTGCACCACCGATCGCGACAACGTCTTTGACACCAGGAACCTTCAAAAAGCGTTCACTCATATCTTTTAACGCTTCATTCGTGCGCTCCAGCGATGCTGCTTCTGGTAATTCGATTGAAGCCATCATATAACCTTGATCTTCAATCGGAACAAATCCTGTCGGTACACGAGAAAGCCCAAAGATAGCAATACAAGTGATAGCTAGGGCAATCACCACCATCTTTTTATCATTGGTTACAATTCTATAGATAAGTCGAGTGTAACCTTTCTGCAATTTTTCGAAGATCACATTAAATCCACGAAAAACAAAATTTTTCTTCTTGTTAATGTCTACAGGACGCAACCAATGTGCACATTGCATTGGTTTCAATGTTAACGCGTTAATCGCACTAATGACGGCCGTTGCAGCGATGACTAATGCAAATTGCCGATATACCTCTCCAGTAAGTCCAGGCATGAAAGCTGCAGGTAAAAACACCGAAATTAATACCAAGGTGATTCCAAAGATCGGACCAGTTAATTGCTTCATAGCTTTAACTGCTGCGTCATGCGGTGTCATGCCACTTTCAATATGTTTACTCACCGCTTCTACAATGACAATGGCATCATCCACGACAATTGCAATCGCAAGTATGATGGCAAACAAAGTAATAAGATTAATACTAAATCCCATCACAGCCATTGCTGCAAATGCACCAATGATTGATACCGGCACTGTGGTCATTGGAACCAACATCGCACGGAAGTTTTGTAGGAATAAAACGATAACAATTAATACAAGAAATGCGGCTTCTATTAAGGTCTTGTAGACTTCATCCACGGTTGCATCAACAAACATCGTTGTGTTGAATGGAATGTTATAGGTCAAGTCCTCTGGAAAGTTTTTAGCTAGCTCTTCCATTTTTGCTTCAACTTCTCTAGCAACATCGAGCGCATTAGCTTCTGGCAACTGAAATACGGCAATACCAGCAGCCGCCTTTCCATTAAATCGGGAAGACTGCGAGTAAGTTGCCGCTCCTAACTCTACGCGTCCTATATCTTTTATACGTGTTACGGCACCTCCAGTCTCTTGACCAGTAGACACAATAATTTCTTCAAATTCTTCTGCGGTTGAATAAGCACCGTAGAGATTGACCGTCAGTTGAAAATCTTGTCCATCGGGTGTCGGTGGTTGACCTAATTGTCCAGCACTTACTTTTTGATTTTGACTTTGGATAGCATTGACCACATCAGAGGGCATCAATCCACGCTCATTCATCAAACCTGGATCCAGCCAAACTCGCATGCTGTATTGACCTAAACCTAAAATAGTAAGCGACCCCACGCCCGGCAATCGCGCGAGTTCATCTTTCAAATGGATGATCGCATAATTACTAAGAAATAATGGGTCATAGGTACCGTTTGGTGATTGAAGATTGACAACTTCTAAGATTGAAGTTGATTGTTTTTGGGTGACGACTCCTTGCTGCTGAACCGCATTAGGAAGTTTGGAAGTCGCTGCTGCGACCCGGTTTTGAACAAGTACCTGTGCAAAATCAAGATCGGTTCCAATTTTAAAGGTAATCGTTAGCGTATATACGCCATCATTTGTCGCTGTTGATGACATATAAATCATATCTTCAATGCCATTAACTTGTTGCTCTATGGGTAATGCAACAGTTTCCATCACAGTTTGTGAGTTAGCACCTGGATAATGGGTAGTGACTTGAACAGTTGGCGGTGTAATCGGTGGATACATACTGACTGGTAAAGTATTAATCGCGACTAATCCCAGCAGCACAATTATCCATGCGATGACGTTAGAGAGAACGGGCCTATTGATGAAAAATTCTGAAAACATATCAGACTCTCATGTTAGTTTTCTGACTTATTTTTGGTAGTATCCGATGTATGTGGTGATACTGTTTGTCCAACAGTAACTTTTGCTATGCCATCCACAATCACCTTATCTAAGGTACTTAATCCAGAAGTAACTTCTCTTAATCCATCTACAATCGTTCCCGTTTTAATATTTTGACGTGTCACTACATTGCTACTATTCACCAAAAACACATACGGCCCTTGTTGATCATTCATAATGGCACGATCTGGAATTAATAAACCAGTGTGTTCTTGGCCAACAGGAATACGTATTCTTACAAAATAGCCGGGTAGCAATAATTTTTCATGATTAGAAACTACGGCACGTGCTTGAAGAGTTCCAGTATCTGCTGCGACTCCAGTATCAACAAAATCTATTTCTCCACGATGTGGGTATCCTTGTTCATTTTGCAAACCAAATAATACTGGGACATTGCTGGCATCTTCTTCTGGATTTATACCCTTATCTAATCTGGCTTTACGGATATTTAATAAATCACGCTCATTAATGTTGAAATATACATAAGCGGGATTCACTTGTTCTATTGTTGCAAGTGTTGTCGGTCCGTCGTAACCCACCAGATTTCCTACATCAACAAGATTTCGGCCGATACGACCATCAAACGGCGCTCTAACTCTTGTATAGCCAAGGTTAATTTCTGCTAGCTTGGTATTTGCTCTAGCTTGATCTCTTTGTGAGCGAAATTGATCAACACTACTCTGGGAAGTTGCATTTTCTTCAATCAAACGTAATTGTCGTTCATATTCTACTTGCGAATATTTTAATTGTGCCCGGTTTAATTCTAATTCTTGTTGGTAAGTATCTTTTTCAATAGTAAAAAGTAGATCACCTTTGTTAACAAATGAACCGGAACGAAAATCGACACTCTCTAATGTCCCAGATACTCGCGCGACCAAATTGACACTTTTGTAAGCTTGTACCGTTCCTGTAAGGTCTAGATAATCATTTACAGGTGTTTCTGTAGGTGTTTGAATCGTTACAGAAGGACCTTGTTTTTTTTGTTGAGATTCTTTTGATTGATCTTCTGCTTGCACGTAGCTCTTAAAGATGAGAGCTAACAGAACCAACATAAAAATAAGAAAATTATTCTGTTTTCTCATGACGTATCCTTTACGATTTCGACTTATCATTATTCAATTATTTCCACTTCTTCAACTTCCACTTCTACTTCAATTAAGATTTCACTCTTGAGCTCAAGTTTGTCATCCCAGTTTGTGCGTTCACCCATTTCTTTTTGCAACTCTGGTGAAATAAAAGGTTTATCAGAACGGCTTTCCCAGCCTCCTCCGATTTCACGATATATAGAAACGATACCCTGCAATATATTTCCTTGTGATTGTACATAGGCATCTTCTGCATCGAGTCTGCTTTGTGCAGCGGTAAGTACGGTCGTAAAATCTGTTGCACCAGCTTTATACTGCAAAACAGATAATTCTGCTGATCGTTTAGAGGAGCTTGAAGCAACTGCAAGAAATTGGGACTGTTCTTGTGAATAGATATAAGATACCAACGCATCCTCCACATCTTTTTGTGCTGAAAGAACCGTATTTTGATAATTTAATACAGCTTGTTGAAATACTGCATCCTGTACTCGCACTGCATTAACAATACGCCCATAATTAAAAATAGGAAAAGTAAAACCAGCTGATCCTTGTATGACTCGATTGTCCCATTGAAAGATATCATCTAAAGAAGAACTACCAATATTCGTTGAGGAAAAACCAAATACTCCACTCAGAGAAAAGGAAGGATATAACTCAGCTTTAGTCGCACCTATCAACGCTGACTGAGCCGCAGCTGTATATTCCGCTTCACGAATATCAGGACGTCGCCTCAATAAATCTCGTGGTACTCCTGTAAATATTTCTGCAGGAGCTGCCGGCAAATGACCTATGTCTATTTCAAGATATGGAATGATTTTGCTGGGTGTCTCACCAATCAATAAAGCCAAAGCATTCTTGTTTTGTTGAAGGGTCTCTTTCAACGCGGGCACTTGTGACTGAGTATTTGCTAACTGTGACTCAGCCTGGCGCATATCAAGTTCACTTGTTTCACCTGTTTCAAAACGCACTTTTGCAATCCGAAAAGACTCCTGTTGCAGCTCCACGTTTTCTTCTGCAACTTGAATACGTTTTTCAAGCTCTCGGACTGTCAAATAGGTACTTGCAACTTCTGCAATCAGAGTCACTAATGCATCATCATACGATGCCACAGTAGTGAGAAAATCCGCGTTTCCCGCCTCAATATTGCGACGGAATTTTCCCCAAACATCTAACTCCCAAGATGCTTTGAACTCTAACGAATCGGTAAAAAGATCTCTATCAAGACCCGGTACCGCATCAATTAAATCACTACTTAGTCGTTCATAGTCAACAACGCCATCAATTACCTGTGTTTGCGGATAAAGATTACCGACGTCTATATCATACTGAGCAAGAAATTGAACAACTTTGACACCGGCAGATTGCAAGGTTGGGCTATTTTCTTTTGCGGCCTCAATCAATCTATTCAGAATATCGTCTTCAAATTGTTCCCACCATTCAACTTGAAACTGATCACTTTGTGGAACATCAGGTGCTTTATAGTTAATCCATTCGTTATCAACTTTACTTTCTGGCAAAGAAAAATTAGGCCCAACGGCTGCACAACCTGAAAGTACTAAGGTAAATAAAAGAAATAGCCCTATGATTTGTAAATCAAGTTTTGCTAACAAAATATTCCTTTTAAATTCGATCAGATTTGATGCTGAGTAATATGAACTATTCTGTATATTTGAAGAAGAATCAACACTAAATTGATCATTTATATCTAACTTTTAGTGGGTTTATAAATATTCCTCAATGAGCACTAACATGCATCGAACATATTAGGCAAAGAGCATTCACTAAATTCTATTGATAATGAACTAAACCTGTCTAAAACGTGTATATGGGCATAACAATCATCCCGCGCGTCAATGTCGAGTTGAAAAAATGATTCTCAGACAAATAAAATATGCATATAAAATGGCGTCCCCAAGGGGATTCGAACCCCTGTTGTCGCCGTGAAAGGGCGATGTCCTAGGCCTCTAGACGATGGGGACATGATGATAGATCTGAATTCTAAAAGCTCTATGATAGGAAATCTAAGGCTTTGCAGGGACTTTCAATCAAGTCGGCCGCGAACACTACTTTAGATTAGCTAGGCCGTCAAGCAGACCCTAAAATCTCTGATCACTCGTTTAATTCACAGCCTTATCGGGAAAGTTCGGATAAATTTAGAAAAATTCAGTAAACTTCTGAACTGAATCACATTGTCTGAAGAATTTTTGTATGATTTCATCACTTCAAATGCCTTTTTTCATGCAGAGAAATATGATCTATATTCCTCGTATTTTATGCTATGTACTTGTTGTGTTAATTGGAATTAGCTCTGCTCAAGTTGTCTGGAGTCTAGTGGGTGATAACTCAGTTGAACAGACAGTAAGCAATACCAGGATTCCAACATCACCACCAAAGCTAGTTGCCCCTCCAACCCCTAAACCCGATTATGCAAATCAAATAGCACGTCTTAATTTGATGGGTAGAGTCGCAGCATCCAATAAAGTAGACATAAAAGTCGATGAAGACGCTCCTGACACATCACTAAATTTAACATTGAGTGGTGTATTAGCCTTAGGCTCAGGCGATGGTTATGCAATCATTGAAGATCAATCTAGAAAACATAAGTTATATCATATAGATGACGAAATAATATCAGGTGTTACTTTAAATTCTGTTTACTCTGATTACGTAATACTTAACCGTTCTGGTAGGAATGAGAAACTTTCACTCCCAAGGGCAACTGCAAAAGGATTAGCTGGCTTAAATAGTAATGAGACAAGCTCACTACCAGCAAACAATCAAAAGCCCATTCAAGAGGAGATTCTTGAAGATGATGATGACGAAACACCTTTATCAAACCTAAGAGATAATTTGATCAAAAATCCATCATCACTCCGAAAATATGTAGCGATTAGCCCTTCAAATAATCTTGAAACTGGCTCTTTTCAGGGCTATCAAGTTAATCCAGTTGAAAATGAGGATCCAGCATTATTTTACGATTTAGGCTTTATGGATGGAGATATCGTGGTATCTATCAATAATGTTGACTTAGATAACCCAAATAAGGCTTCTCAGGCGTTACAAAAGTTAATCACAGCCGACGAGCTTCAATTAACGTTATTACGAGAAGGCACCCCGATGACTCTTGTTCATAACCTAGATTAGACCATTTGTGCCTCCATGTGACCAAGTTAACACTACTTACCGGATAATCTAATATTGCACCAAAATATAAATACTTATGTCATTTTACTTAGTTAAAATATTAGAAAAGATATATGCTTAAAATTATGAAGTTCAAATACTCCTTCCACTTAAGAATTCGAAATCTTCTAGCCTGTCTACTGCTTGCATTTCTACTTAGTACAAATGCCTCATCTGATGCAGATATAACACTCAACCTCAAGAATGCCGATCTGCAATCGCTAATCGAAACAGTGGCGGAAATCACTGGCAAAAACTTCATTGTTGATCCGCGTGTTAAGGCCAAAGTGACGGTTGTGTCGGCACGCCCAATGGACAAAGAAGAAATTTATGAAGTTTTTCTGTCTGTCTTGCAAGTTCATGGCTTTGCCACTGTGCAAGTCGGTAATATTATTAAGATTCTTCCAGATGTGAATGCTAAGCAGGGGCCAGGTAATATAGCAACGTCATCTACTGAAGGAGATGCACTAGTAACTCGAGTTATCAAAGTAGAAAATGTTCCCGCCGCACAACTTGTGCCAATCTTGAGACCTCTAGTACCTCAGCAGGGACATTTAGCAGCTTATCCCGATAGCAACATGATTGTGATATCTGATCGTGCGGCAAATATCACAAGGCTTGAAAGAATTATTAACAAAATTGACCAACCTGACTCCCAAGAAATTGAAATTATTCGATTAAAGCATGCTTCTGCAACAGAAGTCGTTCAAATAATAAATTCACTACGTTCCGCGAGCGGACAAAACCCTCAAGGGCCTGGCGCACCAACCTTGGCTGCAGATGAGAGAACGAATAGCATTCTACTCTCAGGTGACAATGCAGCAAAAATCAGAATTCGTGGCTTAATCGCGCATTTGGATACACCAATTGAGGGCTCTGGAAATACGCAGGTTGTATACTTACATTATGCTGTAGCTGAAGAAATAGCACCTATCTTACAAGGCATTGCTGAATTTGAATCACAACAACAAGAAGCTGCTGGAAATGCTGGTGGTACAGGTCGCGAAGATATTAATATTCAAGCTGATGCCGCAAACAATGCCCTCATCATCACAGCAGCCCCCGCTCAATTTGAAAGTCTACGCAAAGTCATTAGTAAACTTGATGTTCGTCGCGCACAAGTCTTAGTTGAAACTGTTATTGCAGAAGTCTCAACGGATCTTTCAAGATCTCTAGGCGCTGAAGGCTTCATCGTTCCTGATGATGACGGCTCAGCCGGGCCGGCAATTTCCTCTATTAATACAGGCAACATTATCAATGTAATTCAAGACCCTTTCTCAGTCGCCGCTGGGCTCTCATTGGGCGCTGCAGATATTGGAGGTGGTACTCAATGGGGTATCTTGATTGAAGCATTAGAAGGTGATGCATCAACCAATATTCTTTCCACTCCAACACTAGTTACGCTGGATAATGAAGAAGCCGAAATTGTAGTGGCACAAAATGTACCTTTTGTGACTGGGTCTTTTACTAACGATGGTAACAATGCTGTTAACCCTTTTCAGACAATTGAACGTCAAGATGTAGGTATTACACTCAGAATCACCCCACAAATTAATGAAGGAGATAGTGTACGTCTTCAAATTGAACAAGAGTCATCAACGATTTCTAGCTCAAGTGTGGCCTCTGATTTGATTACAAATGACAGAAGAATCTCGACATCGGTGATGGTGGACAATGATGATATTTTAGTTCTAGGCGGACTCACACAAGATGACTATAGAGACACCGTTACCAAGGTGCCATTAATTGGTGATATCCCCATTGTTGGTAACTTGTTTAAAAACACCACAACCTCCAAGCAAAAACAGAACCTAATGGTATTTATACACCCTGTTATTTTACGCAATCAGGCAAGTGCAAATCTTATGACGGGTGCTAAATATGATTTCATTCGTGAAAGGCATATTGAAACTGAGTTTGAAGATCGAGGCTTAATACGAGAAAACTATACACCCTTTCCTGATTTGGATGATTTAGTTACACAATTACCTAAAAGTGTGGAAGAAAATTCAACGCCTAATGCAAATGGTGCATTTGTTCCACAATCTCCAACATCTAATAATCAATAATAATGCCTACTGCACTAGAACCTAAACGACCTCCTTATAGCTTTGCTAAAAGGCATGGCGTACTTGTTGGCAATGAAATAAATGGACGCATCATTGTTTTTCAGCGGCCTGGTGTAAAGATGAATGCGATCAAAGAGATTCAACGTTTCTTAGGCACACCCATTGCATTTAAACCATTAGAACAAGATGAGTTCGATGAGCTATTAACAAAAGTTTACGATAGTGACTCAAATACATCGCTTGCGATGATGGAAGATTTAGGTGAAGACTTAGACCTGGCCAGTCTTGCAGATTCAATTCCTGAACCACAAGACTTAATGGAAGCTGATGATGATGCACCAATTATTCGTTTATTGAATGCATTACTCACCCAAGCAGTTAGAGAAAATGCCTCTGATATCCATATTGAATCATTTGAAGAAAGACTCTCCATTCGATTACGTGTCGACGGTGTATTGCGCGAAGTTTTACAACCTCCAAAAAACACAGGTGTCTTAATTGTTTCGCGGATTAAGGTGATGGCAAACTTGGACATTGCGGAGAAACGTTTGCCTCAAGATGGTCGTATCTCTTTAAGAGTTGCAGGTCGTCCTGTTGATGTGAGGGTTTCAACATTACCCTCTGGTCACGGTGAACGAGTTGTGATGCGTCTATTAGATAAACAAGCGGGTCGTTTGGATTTATCTCACCTTGGTCTAACCCGAGAGCTTAAATCAAAGCTATCCGAAACAATCAAAAAACCCCATGGCATTATTCTTGTAACGGGTCCAACAGGCTCCGGAAAAACAACAACACTATATGCTGCCTTAAGTGAATTAAATACTAAGTCACGAAATATTTTGACAGTTGAAGATCCAATTGAATATTTTCTTGATGGCATAGGTCAAACTCAGGTAAATGCAAAAGTCGATATGACATTTGCTCGTGGACTGCGCGCTATTCTTCGACAAGATCCAGATGTGGTAATGGTTGGTGAGATTCGAGATTTGGAAACCGCACAGATTGCTGTCCAAGCAAGTTTGACTGGACATTTAGTATTTTCAACTTTGCATACAAATACTGCTGTCGGCGCGATTACCCGCATGCGTGACATGGGCGTAGAACCTTTTTTGCTAGCATCAAGTTTATTAGGAGTATTGGCCCAACGTTTGGTCCGTGTGCTTTGCGAAAACTGTAAGGAGCCACATGCGGCAACTTCTATGGAGTATGAACAATTAAACTTGGCCGAATATGGCTCTGGGCTCAATGAAACACCGACTATTTATTCTGCTCGTGGATGTCCTGCATGTAATGGTACAGGTTACGTAGGTCGATCAGGCATTTATGAATTTATTACTCTTGATAATACTTTCCGTAGCATGATTCACGATATCGGAGCTGAACAAGAATTAGAAGAATATGCTCGCAAAATATCTCCTAGCATTCGACAAGATGGCGTGCGACTAGTTTTGCAAGGCAAGACAACGCTCGAGGAAGTCATGCGAGTAACACGCGAAAATTAATCGAGATTTAACATGCCTGCCTTTGAATACAGTGCACTGGATGTTGCGGGTCGCCAGAAGAAAGGAGTGATTGAAGGCGATAGTCCAAAGAATGCACGTCAATCTCTTCGTGCAAAAGGTCTGACACCTTTAGATATTCGATCGGTTGTACAAAAAGGCTCTAAAAAGAAGAATGAACCCCTATTCTCTTTTGGCAAGGGAATGAACTCAAGTGAGTTGGCCATGTTTACCCGCCAACTTGCTACCTTATTACAATCTGGAACACCTCTTGAGGAAGCCTTGCGGACTGTTGCAAAACAATCTGAAAAAGCACGTGTCACTCGCACAATTTTAGGCGTCCGTTCAAGAGTCACAGAAGGCCATAGTTTAGAAAGTGGATTTGAACAATTTCCTTCAACATTTCCTGAATTATATCGAGCTACTGTTGCAGCAGGTGAAAAATCAGGACATCTTGACCCAGTATTAGAACGTTTAGCAGACTACACTGAAAGCCGCCAAGAGATGCAACAGAGCGTCACATTAGCATTAATATATCCTGTTATTTTGCTAATAATATGCGTCATTGTTGTTATCGGCTTGCTTACTTACGTTGTACCGCAAGTGGTAGAAGTATTCGCAGATTTGGGCAATGACTTACCTCTTCCCACTAAGTTTTTACTTGCAACAAGTGATTTTTTACGTGCTAGCTGGTGGTACTGGATTATTGGCATTATAGGGGGTGTATTAGGCTTTCAATACCTAATGAAGGGCGAGGCATTTAAGAAAAAAGTCCATTTATTACAACTACGTTTGCCTATTGCAGGCAAAGTCATTCGCGGCATGAATACCGCACGCTTTGCACGCACATTAAGTATTCTGACAGCATCGGGTGTGCCAGTTTTAGAGGCATTAAGAATCTCATCTGAAGTAATACCAAATCTACCAATGAAACATGCTGTACAAGATGCAGCTGACAATGTTCGTGAAGGTGCCAGCATTCATAGTGCTCTTGAAGTCTCAAACTACTTTCCGCCCATGACTTTACATATGATTGCAAGTGGCGAGGCAAGTGGCGAACTAGAAAATATGCTTGAACGTGCAGCAATACAGCAGGAAAGAGAATTAAAAACAATTATCGCAACAACGTTAGGATTATTTGAGCCTTTAATGATTGTCATAATGGGCGCACTTGTACTTGGCATAGTCTTGGCAATCATGCTGCCTATTTTCGAGTTAAACCAACTAGTTAATTAACACTTATAGTTCATAGTATTTTATTGGAGTTAGAGATGAAAAAGCATAAACAATCAGGCTTTACATTGATTGAAGTCATTGTAGTACTCGTTATTCTAGGTATCCTCGCAGCGATTGTGGTACCAAATGTAGTTTCAAGAACCGACCAAGCACAGGTTGTTAAAGCGCGACAAGATATACGTGCTTTAGAAAGCGCTTTGCAGATGTATCGTATTGATAACTTCACATACCCGACTACGGATCAAGGTTTAGAGGCACTTGTAGATAAACCTACATCTGGACCAGAAGCTAAAAACTGGCAAAAAGGAGGCTATATAAAGAAGGTCCCAAGTGATCCTTGGCAAAATGAATATCAATATATAAGTCCTGGTGATGATAGTGATTTTGATCTGTATACGCTTGGCGCAGATGGTCGGCCTGGTGGAATTGATGCTAACACAGATATCAGCAACGCTGATTTAGATTAAAATCATTTATTTGAATATTTATTCTCTGTAAAAAAAATATAAATTTAATTAACATTTTGCAAATGAAAATAAACAATTCTGGGTTCACTTTAATTGAAGTCGTCATTGTTGTGGC
>JBCDBX010000008.1:0-35511 GCA_039182865.1 Pseudomonadota bacterium | reverse complement strand
ATCATGCTCGGAAACACTGGATGTGCATGCCAGCGACGTTGCAGATGACCCGGCTTTGGCCATGGGTTTGGATAAAACAAGTAATGCTGTTGAAGCCGCCAGTGATGTAATTGAGCTAATTGCCAAAATTGTATACAGTCAGCATGAAGTAATAATAAGTTTGGTGATGATTCATACGCACAGCGCCCAAGCCTTTCGCTGGATTTATCCAAGCCAATCACGACGTAGTCAGGATGTTGTCTTGCCAAATAATGTGTACTTTCAGCTGTGCCACATCCGCTATCGAGAATAATCTTGGAATTTCTCTCTTGTATGAATTTCTGCGCAATATTAAATGCATCATGAGCATGCTTCGGTATAGAATTCTGAAATTCGTTCTGCAAATAACGCGCCACTACTTTTTCCAAGTTTTTATGGACTGCAGTTTGACTACTAGCAACTTGTGGCGATTTCGTAAAACCCATATTTATTCCACATGACAATTAAAGCACCTAACGCAAAAAAAGAAACACATGAAATCTCCATGCATGGAGATAAACGCAATGATGAATTCGCATGGCTACGCGACCCTAACTGGCAACAAGTGATGCAAGACCCGACTGTATTGCGATCCGATATTCGTGACTACCTTGAACAAGAGAATGCATTTACCAAAGACTGGATGCAAGACACAGAAGCCCTACAATCTGAATTATTTGAAGAAATGAAGGGTCGTATCAAAGAAGATGACTCGACAGTACCAAGTAAAGATGGCTCATATCACTATTATTCTCGCTATAACCTAGGCGCACAACATCCTCTACATTGTCGCTATGCCAATAAAGATGAAGAGGAAATCTTACTAGATACCGACACACTTGCGAAACAGTATGATTACTTCGATGTAGGCGAATATGAACACAGCCCAGATCATCATTACTTTGCCTATTGTGTTGATACTAAGGGCTCCGAGTTTTATACCCTGCAAATAATAGATTTAACGACTGGCCATTACTTGCCTGAGAAAATTGAAAACATTCAGGGTAATTTTATTTGGGCCATGGATAGTCAAACCATTTTCTATACTACTTTAGATTCAAATCATCGACCTGATAAAGTTTATCGACATAGGATAAATACAAGCGAAGAAGACGTGCTGGTATACGAAGAAAAGAATGCAGGATTTTTTGTAGGACTTGACCGCACTGACTCTAATCGCTTTATTCTAATTTCAGTTCACGATCACACGACGACGGAAGTGCATTACTTAGATGCATATCAACCGCAACAAGATGCTAAATTATTTCAGACACGCTGCAAAGATCTTGAGTACTCGATCGATGATCATAACGATGTCTGGCTGATTACCACCAATGCTGATGGCTGTGAAGATTTTAAAATTATGTCAACAGCATTAGACAAAACAGAGTCTGGATATTGGCAGGATTATTACGTGCCTGAGGAAGGGACATTATTAAAAGGTATTCATTGTTTTAAAGACTATTTAGTGAGATATGAGCGCATACAAGGATTACCAAAAATCACCCTGCGTCATTTCGAGTCGAATCAAGAGTATGCAATAAAATTTGACGAAGAAGCTTATGAGCTAGGACTAGATCCAGGTTACGAATACGATACCAATGAAATGCGTTTTTCGTATACATCAATGACCACACCCAATCAGATTTATGATTTTAATATGCAAACGCGTGAACGTATATTACGCAAACAACAAGAAGTGCCCAGTGGCCATGAGCCTAGTGATTATGTCACTAAAAGAGTATTCGCAACGGCGGATGATGGGACAAACATTCCAATTTCACTGCTTTATAAAAAAGACACAGCTATCGACAATAGTGCCCCATTGTTACTTTACGGTTATGGGTCTTACGGTAGCAGCATGCCAGCCAGTTTTTCAACCACCCGTTTTTCATTAGTAGATCGTGGCTTCGTCTATGCAATTGCCCATATACGTGGTGGTATGGAGTTAGGCTATCACTGGTATACCGATGGTAAACTCCATAACAAGAAAAATACTTTTACCGACTTTATTACGGCAGGCAATTACTTAGCGAAATCAAAATATACTTCTACAGGCAAAATCACAGTTCATGGTGGTTCTGCTGGCGGGATGTTGATAGGCGCCGTTATCAATATGTCACCTGATTTATTTCACTCTGCTATTGCCGATGTCCCCTTTGTAGATGTCCTCAACACCATGTGCGATGACACACTCCCTTTAACACCGCCTGAGTGGCCTGAATGGGGTAACCCGATCATTAATGAGGGTGATTACCACTACATCAAAAGTTATTCACCCTATGACAATGTCAGCATACAAAATTACCCTCATCTTTTGGTAACTGCTGGACTCACAGACCCTCGCGTCACCTATTGGGAACCTGCAAAGTGGGTTGCGAAATTAAGGAATTTGAAGCAGGGCGATAAAATTTTACTCCTCAAAACAATTATGGATGCCGGCCATGGAGGCGCGTCTGGCCGATTTGATAGTTTGAAAGAAGTCGCCTTGATGTACGCCTTTGTTTTGAAGCTTCACGGAGAAAAATTAACCATTAAATGACTACTCTGATATTGTACAAGATTTCTTGTAAATCTATATGTATTTGAAAATATGTAAAATTTTATAACAATCTGGGATAGTACTACTAGCGCTTATCAAGTAAATTTATACTAGACAATGGCGATTAGATGGATAAAATGACGGATCTTTTTGAATGCGCATATTTTATTAACAACCGCGCCCCATAGCACTGAGTCCGAGTATAGGAAAGGAACTTCAAAGATGAATGATAATCTCATCAAACGCGATGACGACACGGGTTACATAATTGCCTGGAAACGCAAGTACGACTTTGAAACTGGTAAATTCGACGAGCAAATGACCTACGGAGAAGCTCGTAAAAAATGCGAAGAACTGATCGCTGGCGATTCTGAAAAAACTTTCTGGCCTGAAAAAGTTAAAGATGCGCCAGAATGGCACATTTACTACGACAAGTAATCTAACTTCTTTTGCTACGGAGACAAACGTTCTATTCCCCAGTCTACGTCAGCTAGTCTCTTGTACCTTAAACGATCATGTAGGCGACTAGGCCTTCCCTGCCAAAACTCAATCGAATCAGGAACCACACGATAGCCTCCCCAATAATCAGGGCGAGGGATCTTTGAATTTTCTGCAAATTGCTTCTCAACAGATTCAACTTGATCACATAGCGTTTGGTAATCCTCAATTATCATACTTTGTCTTGAAGCGATTGCACCTACTTGACTGCCACGAGGTCGTGAGGAAAAATATTCATTACTTTCCTCAATACTGACTTTTTCAATCACCCCTTCAATACGCACTTGTCGCTCTAAGCTGCCCCACCAAAAGCATAACGCGACGTGACTGTTAGCAGCGATATCATGTGCTTTTTTGCTTTCATAATTTGTAAAAAATACAAAGCCTCGCTCATCGATATTCTTAAGTAAGACCATGCGTGAAGATATTCTCCCATCTGAGGTAGATGTCGCTAAATTCATGGCTGTTGGCTCAGGCATATCCGTTTTCAACGCCTCATCTAGCCAACTTTCAAACTGCTTGATTGGGTTTGAATTAAGTTCATCCATAGTCAACGTATCCAATTTGTAATTGCTTCTTTTCACTGAGGTGGAGATATTAGTCATGATGATTAGTTAATACAATTTTAGCTTTAAGACCGGGAGTTGCGTTAGTTAATTCTATCTTTGCATGATGCAAATTTAAAACGGCTTGTACTAGACTCAAACCCAAGCCTGAACCTGGTAGTGTCATGTGGTTTGGATCACGATAAAAGCGTTCAAATACTTTTGTGAATGCATCACCTGTTAAACCCGTACCAGAATCGCAAATACTGATGGTTGTCGAATATGACTCTTTTAGCATCATGATCTCGATGGAACCTCCTGCCGGCGTAAACTTAATGGCATTGTCGAGCAGATTAGCAATTACCTGAAAAAACAAATCACGATCACCGACATAGATTGCATCGACCGTTTCCAAATTAATCTCGATATCTTTATCGTGGGCAAGTGGTGCGTAAAAATCAACTGCATCTATAATAAGTTGCTGCAAATCAAATTCTTTAAACTGGAATGATTGACGTCCCGATTCGATGCTTGAAAGACTTAGCAAAGAATTAAAGGTTTTTAAAACCTGATCAACCTCATCAATAAGAGGCTTAATTTCTTCATTACTAGTATTCTTGGACGAAACATATTCAAGGTTATTTCTTAGCTTTGCCAGTGGTGTACGCAGATCATGAGCAACACTGTCGGTAATATGTTGAACGCCCATCATAAGTTGTTGTATCTTATCGAGCATATCATTAAGCACTTTTGACAGATAGCTTAAATCATCCCATCTTGAATCTATCTCAAGACGTTTACTCAAATCGCCAGTACGAATAATTTGATTGGCAGTCTCTGCCATTCTATTGATTCTTGTGACCACGAATACACTGATCAAGTAGCCGGAAACTGCGATTACTATTAATGGCAGTGCTGCAAATATTATAATTAATTTAGCTGTCTGATTATCTTCCGCATAGAAATAAAATGCTAACAATAAGAAGATAACTGATATTGCAAGCAACGCTAAGAATAAAGTTGCAACTTTAAAGCTTGAGCTGTTTCGATACGCCCTAGTCATCTTCGATGATATATCCTGCGCCGCGTTTGGTTTTTATAAGATATTGCGGGTCCTCATGACTAATTTTTTGACGTAATCGACTAATATGAACATCGATGACATTGGTTTGGGGATCAAAATGATAATCCCAGACATATTCTAATAACATCGTACGCGTCACCACTTGGCCTTTATGTCGCATTAAGTATTCGAGCAATCGATATTCCGTTGACTGTAATTCTATGTCCTTAGAACCTATCTTGGCTTTTCTTTTAAGTAAATCCAACTCTAGGTCTTTAGCAAACAAGGTTGTTTCAGTTTCAGCTGTTTGTTTATTGCGTCGATTTAGAGCCTCAATTCTGGCAGTTAATTCAGAAAATGCGAAAGGTTTGACGAGATAATCATCACCTCCTGATCGCAATCCTTTGACACGATCATCGACTTCACCTAAAGCGCTAAAAATCAGGATAGGAGTATTGTTACCTGCACCTCTTAAAGTTTTGATAATTGTAAGACCATCTATTTCAGGTAACATGCGATCAATTAACATCACATCGTACTGTTCTGTAGAGGCGAGAAACAAACCGTTTTTGCCATCAGATGCACTATCGACAACGTAACCCTCTTGCGTTAAGCCATTTGCAATATATTCAAGCAACTCTGGTTCATCTTCGATACAAAGGATTCTCATTTAGGCGATTAATCTCAATTAAATTGGGCACATAGTGTACTTGAGTATTAAACTCTTATCTGATCACCAAGATTAAATTTTTTTAATCTTGGTGTAATTTGCTTATTAAGTGCTGGCTGCGATCATATCCCTAAAGGTAAAGGAAAGAGATCCATGAATAAAATCATTTTAATTCTGATATTACTTACTTTTTTTGGCTTCAACCAAGTAAGTGCAAATGATAGTGCAGTTGATACATTACCAGCTATTGTAAGTTCTGATTGGGATGAGACTCAAATGATTGGTGAAACTACCTTAAGAAAATTTGGCTTTCATATCTATGATGCTTCTTTCTGGAACTTAAGCAAAAACCTAGAAGATAACTCACTCACTTCACGCGCTCTTATGATCGTCTATGCGCGCAAAATTGCATCAGAAAAATTAGTCAATAGCACTAAAAAGCAATGGAAAGATATTGGTATACCAAAAGAATATCCAACAGCAGACTGGTTAAATCAATTAGGCAATATTTGGCCATCCGTTAAAAAAGGCGATGTTTTAGTGGCCTTGGTCGAATCAGATGGAACAACAAAATTTTATTCTTCTACCGAAATGCTCGGAGAAATAGATGATCCTGAATTTGGTCAAGCATTTTTAGATATTTGGATTGGTGATAATACAAATTACAAAAGGAATCGCAAGGAATTACTAAATGAAAAATAAATGGATTCTATTAGTATTGCTGTTCAATTTAATGCTGCTTGCAGGATGCAGCACAAAACTTAGTGAATATCAGGACACACAACCCGAATTCGACTTGAAAGAGTTCTTTACAGGCGATCTTAAAGCTTGGGGGTATGTAAGAGACTATAGCGGAAAAGTAATTCAGCGCTTTACTGTCGATATGAATGGCAGCTGGGATGATAACAAAGGAACATTATATGAATTGTTTACCTACACTGATGGCAAGACACAAGAACGCACTTGGTATCTAGAGGATTTAGGCAATGGTGAAAGCAAAGGCACTGCAAGCGATGTTCAAGGTACTGCATATGGGAAACAAAATGGCTTTGCATTCAATTGGACATATACATTAACAATCGAGACTGACAGTGGCGAAATGGATGTCAGACTTGATGATTGGCTATACCAGATCGATGATCAAGTAGTGGCTAGTCAGTCTGATATTAAGAAATTTGGCATCACAGTTGGTGAAGTCGTTTTATTTATGATCAAACAAAGTTAGAGATATGAACGAATCAAACGTTAATAATTTTGCCGATAACATACACACTCCTTCAAAAGAGCAAGCTATGATTAATAATTTTGTCGATAACATAAACTCACTTTCCAAGGAAAACGTGGATGAAGTGCTCAATAACATCTACACTCAAGAAGTTGAATTTATTGACCCTGTGAAAGGCATAAAAGGCATAGAAGAGCTAAAAAATTATTTTAGTGACCTGTATGAAAGTGTTGATCACTGCAATTTTGATATTACGAATTATTTATACCAAGAGGATATGCATGCGATTGAATGGGTAATGAGTTTAAAACACAAGAAGCTATCCAAAAATGATTTAATTAAATTAAATGGCTGTTCATTTGTTCGATTTGAAAATAACAAAGTCTGTTATCACCGAGATTACTATGATCTAGGCGCATTAATTTATGAACGTCTCCCATTAATTGGTTTTGCTGTTAAGTCGGTTAGAAATGCATTCTGATAAGATCAAGGCCCATTTAGATAATAAAGTCATTTGGCTTACAGGTGCGTCATCGGGTATTGGTCGCGCACTCACTATTGCATTATCCAAATATAACTGCCAAATTTTTATCTCATCACGCACAATAACGCAGCTTGAGATCACTAAAAATCAATGTGCTGAGCCAAATAATATTCATATTGTTGAAGGTGATTTATCAAAGTTAGAAGATAACAAGAAAATCTGCAGTATGATTGAGTCAGAATTTGGTCGTTTAGATATCGCTATTCTCAATGCAGGCACCTGCGAGTATGTCGATACTGATAATTTCGATAGTGCGTTATTTGAAAGATTAATCTCTAATAATTACTTGAGTATGGTTTATGGAATCGAAGCTTCGTTACCCTTGCTAAAAAAATCACAGCATGCACAATTAGTAGGGATGAGTAGTACGGCTGGATACCTTGGTTTGCCGCGCTCTGAAGCCTATGGTTCTTCTAAAGCAGCGATCACAAATATGTTGCGCGCATTGAAAGTGACGCTAAAGGTTAGCGGCGTGGATGTCTCGGTAATATGCCCCGGCTTTGTCAAAACCGAATTAACCGATAAAAACGATTTCCCGATGCCTGCGATTATCAGCGCCGATAAAGCTGCTGATCATATTATTACAGGCATTGTTAAAGGTACTCATGAAATTCATTTTCCTAAACCCTTCACAGTCACGCTTAAATTCATTTCACTCTTACCAGACAAGTTACAATTCTGGTTGCTCTCAAAAACATTGGAAAAGTCATGAAAATTGCAATAGTTGGCACAGGCATAGCAGGAATGACGGCAGCTCATTTATTAAATGATGATCACGATATTACTGTATATGAGACAAATAAATATATTGGTGGGCATTCCAATACAGTCGTTGTTGAAGAAGATGGTCACGAAGTACCGATTGATACTGGATTTATCGTGCTTAATGATTGGACTTATCCGAATTTTGAAAACTTGCTTGAGAAACTTGGTATCAACACTATTGATTCAGAAATGAGCTTTTCAGCCAAATGCGAAAAAACCAAATTTGAGTGGTCAGGCGAGAGCATCAAAGGATTGATTCTCAATAAAGACAACTGGAAAGCTTTTAAGTCTTACCAGATTGCGGGTGATGTCATTCGCTTTAATAAAATTGCGAAGAGATTATTAGCTGAAGATAAATTAGTGCTCAGCCTCGGTGAATTTCTTGATGAATATAAATTCAGCCAAGCATTTATCAACTACTACATACTACCAATGGGTGCTGCTATATGGTCCACATCTCTTACAGATATTAGAGATTATCCTGCGAAAAGTTTTTTGAGCTTTTTCAATAATCATGGCTTGCTCAATATCAATAAACGCCCTCAATGGAAAACAGTAGTCGGCGGCTCAAAAGAGTATGTTAAAAAACTAGTTAAGCCATTTTTAACAAAGATTAAATTAAACGCTGGTGTGACTAACATAGTTCGCCAACACGGAAAGGTTGTCATTCATACCAAAGATGAAAAGCAAATATATGATCATGTTTTTATCGCATGTCATAGCGACCAAGCGATGAAAATGCTTGAAAAGCCTTCAACACTCGAGCATGAGACACTCAATAACATTAAATTCAATTTGAATATTGCCACATTACATACAGATTCAAGTTTGATGCCTAGTCGAAAAGGTGCTTGGTCGTCTTGGAACTACTTAGTACCAGAAAACTCCTCTAAGAATGTTAAAGTGACCTACTACATGAATAGACTACAAAGTTTAAAAGCAGACAATGATTACTTTGTTAGTTTAAATATGGATGACAATATCAACCCAGAAAAAGTCATCAAAACTATTGAATATATGCATCCATTCTTTGATAAGAAAGCCATTGATGCACAAAAATCATTCCCCTCCATCAATGGCACAATGAATACCTGGTACTGTGGTGCATATTGGCGACATGGCTTCCATGAGGATGGCGTATGGAGCGCTATTCAAGCAGTAGAGCGCTTTAATGAGCGATTGAACAATGAAGAGCTGTATTTACAAAGGGCAAGTTAACCACCATAGATTTACACCAAAAGAACATGCCTTTAATTACCGCATGTTCATGATGTATGTCGATCTTGATGAGTTGCCTACTCTGTTTGATAGCTATCGATTTTGGTCATTAAATAAACTAAACATAGCTGCTTTTCACAGAAACGATCATCATGGTGAGAAAGATTCTGATTTATCTTCGTCCATTAGAAGATTAGTCAATAATCATTCAACTATTAAAGCGGATGGTCCTATTAGACTTCTCACTCACTTTAGATACTTTGGTTATGTATTTAATCCTTTGAGTATCTATTACTGCTATGATGCAAATGATAAGCACGTTACTCATGTCGTTTCGGAAGTCACTAATACACCATGGAAGGAACAACACTGTTATGTGCTAAATGGCCATGAAGAAGATCATCAATTCGTGACCCAACATCATAAAAAAGAATTTCACGTCTCACCATTTTTAGATATGAACATGGACTACCATTGGAAAATTGGTATCCCTGCTGATGACCTCTATCTTTCTATTGATAATAAACGAAAGAATGAGAATGTATTTCATGCATCTATGCGCCTCAAGAAAGAATCAATTAACCAAAATTCTCTAAGAAACGTATTAATAAACTTTCCATTTATGACGATGAAAGTAACCAGCGCGATACATCTACAAGCATTGGCATTATGGCTAAAAGGTATTAAGTATGTTCCGCATCCAAAAAATATACAGGCTAAATAATGTCTATTGTTCCTAATACTAATGACACGCTAACAAGAGACCAAAATAGCAATATTATTGACAAATTATCGATGTCAATAATCTTTAGCAAACTAAAGGAAATAGAGCATGGTCTAATTAAAGTTCATATCGATAATAAAACTTATGAATTTGGCAATAAAGCTGATGAAAATAACTTACTTGCAGAAATCAAAATAAATAACATACATATGTTTAAAGCCATTCTACTTGGCGGCGAACCTGAAGCAGGTAAAACATATGTAGATCAATGGTGGGAAACAGATAACCTCCTTAATGTGTTAAGAATATTCATCGTCAATAGAGATGTCTTATTTTCATTTGAGTATGGATTAGGATCTGTTGCTAAGTATATTGAAAGGTTTTATAACTACCTCGCACGCAATACCAAAATAGGGTCCAAGAAAAATATTAAAGCCCATTACGATATTGGAAATGATCTCTATAAATTATTTTTAGATGAAAATTTGATGTATTCCTCGGCTTACTTCACCCATGAAGACCAAAGCCTTGAAGAGGCCTCAGAATATAAACTAAAGCTGATATGTGAAACACTACAACTAAATAGTGAAGATCATATCATTGAGATTGGATCTGGCTGGGGTGGATTTGCAATTTATGCTGCTCAAAATTATGGCTGTCATATAACAACAACCACTATATCAGAGGAACAGTACAGACTTGCTGACAATCGAATAAGAAAATTAAATTTAGAGGATAAAATCACACTTCTAAAAAAAGATTACCGAACGCTGACTGGAAAGTATGACAAGCTAGTCTCTATCGAAATGATCGAAGCTGTCGGTCATAAATACTTAGACACCTACTTCAAAGTTTGCAGTAATCTACTCAAGTCTAATGGTGCGATGCTAATCCAGGCGATCACAATTTCTGATCGCATATATGATAGCTATATTTCTTCACAGGATTTTATTAGAAAATATGTCTTTCCTGGCGGCAGTCTTCCAAGCATTTCATCAATCATGAAATCCACATCAAAACATACGGACTTAGATTTATATTCCACCAAGAGTTTTGCCGAGAGCTATGCCAAAACACTTGAAATCTGGTTTCAAAGATTTATTTCTCAGCGTAATCAAGTAATAGAACTTGGTTACCCACAATCATTTTTAAGACTATGGGAATATTACTTGAAATACTGCCAAGCAGGTTTTGAAAATAGAGTGATAGATGTCCATCAAATTGCATTTAAAAAACCCAACAATCGCTTTCACCCAGTATTTTAGTCATGTCTAAACAAACATTATTCATATTATATAACTTTATTGGATTTCAGGCTGTATGGGCGGCCTGTGCCTATGGTTCAATTAATGGATCACCTCTATTAGGTGTTTACGCCGCTGCAGTTTACATTTTAATTCATTTTGTTTTCAGTAAGAGTAAAACACTTGATTTGATTGTTATGCTGTCAGTCGCAATCGTAGGCATATTGTTAGACTCATTGAATGCATACATAGGTATTATCACGTTCAATCACGAATCCAACTTACTACCCCTATGGTTGATGACTCTATGGCTATGTTTCGCACTGATATTGCCTCATAGTTTATTCTGGTTAAATAAGTATCCATTGATAGCGGTTTTTCTCGGGGGTATTGGTGGCAGCGGATCATATTTTATTGGCCATCAACTAGGCGCAATAAGTTTATCGGACTCACTACTGACCAGCTTGTCGGTCTACTTCATCGAATGGGCGATCATTATTCCGGTCGCTTTTTGGCTTATAAAAAGAGTTAAAGACTTGTTAGTCGGTAAACGCCACACCCATTCCACCTAGTCCACAATAACCACTTGGATTTTTTGCCAAGTATTGTTGGTGATAATCTTCTGCATAATAAAATTCAGGAGCTTGAATTATTTCTGTCGTAATGGTTCCAAAACCAGCATCTGCTAGAACTTTTGAATAAGCTAACTTAGATTCCTCTGCTGTTTGTTGCTGTGCTTCATCATATGTATATATACCAGAGCGATACTGTGTACCTTTGTCATTACCTTGCCGCATTCCTTGCGTGGGATTATGAGATTCCCAAAACAATATTAGTAGATTCTTGTAACTGATCTTTTTAGGATCAAACATCACTAACACGACTTCATTATGACCAGTAAGGCCTGTACATACTTCTTCGTAAGTTGGATTTGGCGTATATCCCGCTGCATAGCCTACCGCTGTTGAATATACACCGGATGCCTCCCAGAATTTACGCTCTGCTCCCCAGAAACAACCCAAGCCAAACATTGCTTGCTGAATACCGATTTCAAAAGGAGGCTTGATGGAATTGCCATTAACAAAATGAGCAGGAGAAACTTGTAAGGATGTTTCGCGGCCCACAAGCGCCTTTTCAGGTGTTGGCATTTGATCTTTATTTGTCAGTATTCCCATTTTTATCCTATTAATTGTTTAACGATGCTTGATTCTCTTTGAAAAAATCCTTGAGTGTGAAATGAATCGGCTAGCTTATAGTATTCAAAATCTAAATGGTGGCAGAATTCATGAATCAAAGTCCTTAAATAAGTTTTAAAGGCAACCACTTGCTGTCGCTTAGCCGTTCGCATCCATACATAAATTTTTGCTCTGGGTCTCGCACGTTCAACGGGCTCATATAGTCCATGCAGTTCACCATAGTTATTGTGAGGTCGACGCTCTAATACATTGATCTTTGCACTAGGGAAACGTAATTGCTCACATAATGCATTGACTAATGCTTGGCTACATTTCTCTACAATATCTACCTGACCAGTTGGTAGCTGTAACTTTAAGGCTTCTGTGAGTACCTTTAACTCAATCAGTTGTTCTATTTTGACAACCGCAAGCGCGTCACTAGCACGATAAATTTTTTGCTGTTTCCTAGATAAGCGATGATAGTAAGAGTAAGTCACTGATGAATTCCTAAAACCTTTTTCGCATTCTCAGTTGTTTTACTAGCGACTTCATCAATACTTACCTCTTTAATTTCTGACAATGCCTGCAAACAATAAGAGAGGTATTCAGGGCTATTCCTCCCTCCTCTATGTTGTTCAACTGTCATATCAGGTGAATCTGTTTCCAATACGATTGTATTTAAAGGCAATTCCTGCGCCAGTTTACGAAGTTTTGTCGAGCGCTCATAAGTCAACATGCCGCCAAAACCGAACTTGAAATTATAATGCAGATATCTCTCTGCCTGTTGAAGGCTGCCATTAAAAGCATGAGCAATCCCAGATTTGACCGGATACTTTTTTAGACATGTTAAAACCTCTTCATGTGCTCTTCGCGCATGCACTATCACTGGCAATTCAATATCGCAGGCTAGTTTAAGTTGCTTCTCAAAGATGTCGATTTGTTTATCCTGCTGTGATCGATCATAAAAATCCAGTCCAATTTCACCAATGGCAATAGGCTGATAATGCGTGACAAACTGCTCTAAATCTTTTATGTGTTGATTATTATGCGAATTGATAAACATCGGATGCAAACCAAGTGCGCAATGCAAATCATTTGATGAACTACAAAATTCAATCAACTGATCCCAGCTGCTACGCTGCACACCTGGTATCACAAATCCAGTTACACCGACCTCTCGCGCCCGTTTGAGTACGGACTCACGATCTTCATCGTAAGCGGCAAAATCCAGATGACAATGCGTATCAATGATTTTCATCTCACATAGAATAATATATCTTTCTCATGATTTTATGAATGACATATAGATAATGGACCAAGATACAGACCGACGATTTTTAGGAATTCAAAAATTATATGGACACAGAGGTTATCAACAAATCGTTAATAGCCATGTTTGCATTATTGGTATCGGAGGTGTTGGTTCGTGGGTCGCGGAATCATTAGCGCGCAGCCATGTAAACCAAATTACTTTGATCGATCTCGACCACATCGCTGAATCCAATATCAATCGTCAAATTCATGCGCTGACTAAAACGCTAGGCCAATCCAAAATTAATGCGATGGAGGAACGAATCCATGGCATCAATGCTGAATGTACAGTACATACTATCGACGAACACCTAAGCATTAATAACATTGCAAATTTAATCAATAAAGACTTTACATATGTTGTCGATTGCATCGATAACTTTCGAATCAAAGCTGCATTAATTCATTATTGCCGCAGCAATAAAATAAAGCTCATCACTGTCGGTGGGGCCGGTGGTCGAATTGATCCTTCCTGCATACAAATTGCAGACCTGACACGCGCCGAAGGTGATTCATTACTAGCCAAAACCCGCAAGCAATTGCGTACTCAACATGGATTCCCTAGAAATTTACAGCGACGTTTTGATATAGCCTGTGTGTATTCTACGGAAACCCAACGTTACCCTACCGATGACAACGAAATAAGCACCACTAAAGCAGAATGCAGTACGTTAAGTGGTTTAAATTGTGCAAATGGGTTTGGTTCTCTTTCTGCAGTAACCGCAACCTTCGGAATGCTTGCGAGCGCTCACGTTCTAAACAAAATAGCTAGCACTGATATAAATAAAACCTTATAATCGTATCAGCTTACACCCGGTAAGCATTTACAAATGACGCGGCCTATTATGATTACCCGTCTTTGTTTTATATAAATTTTTAATTACATTTAAATCTCTGCTGAATCGATATTCAGTAATAAAGGATTATTTATGACCGAACAAAAACCCGATAATGTCATCATCAGCCAAACAGTGGCGATCTTAATCGATGGCAATAATATTGAACGTAGTATTCATGACCAAACTAATGATGCTAATACTATGCTTAATTTCGATAAACTCATCCCCAAACTACTGGGTAATCGTGGCTTGAATCGTTTGATTTATTTTCGTGAGGGCAAACAAATCTCCCAAAAATTACGTGATCGTTTACATGAGTTTTTTCATGGCTCAGTACGACCATGCCATAAATCAGCTGACATCCCTCTTTCTATCAATGCAATGCAACTGGCAAGCAAAGTCGATACTATTGTGATTATGTCAGGTGATTCTGACTATATAGAATTAGTACGCCATCTTAAATCTGAGGGTGTACGCGTTGAAATTGCTTCTGTAGACGCGACCACTGCTAGCATCATTAAAGAAGAATGCGATCATCACTATCGTATAAATGAGGAGGACTGGTTTACATATGCGCCTAAGCAAGCTAGCAACGGCAAACAAAACAAGCGTCGTAGCAGTAAGAAATCACAAAGCAATAATGGACAAAATGAAAAGCAGACCGCTAAAGCTGATAACATCGAAAAGAGTGATGAGGAAAAGCAGCCAGCCTCAAATGAGTCAGACATTTTATCGAGCGTTAAAGAAGTTTCTCGCGAATATGAGCCGGAGTACCCACAAAGTCAGTATATCGAAAATTAATTTTTCATCGAACTCATCTATTTCATTACACATATATAGGAGCATGTAGTGATGCGTATTTTATTATCATTGATAATTTTTGCATTTTTTAGTAGCACAGTTTTTGCAGATGAATGGGAGTCTGCACGTATTGAACTTGAAGCTCAAAAAAAGATAAAGATAGCACAATCTCTGCCACTTGATGATGATGAAAGCGAAGCATTCTGGGATGTATATAACGATTATCAAAACGATCAAAGCAAGCTCATGAAACAATCCTTTGATTTAATGAAACGCTATACTGATGAATATGAAAGTAATTCTATAAGTGATCAGGAAGCCGAAAATATGTTGGCTGAATACTTTAGAATTGAGCATAAAGAAATTCAGCTCAAAGAAAGTTACCTACCCAAGTTTCAGGTAATTATACCTTCTAAGAAAGTATTTCTTTTTTATCAACTAGATAACAAGATAGATGCACTAGTTCGTTGCGATATTGCTAAACAACTTCCTCTAATAAAAACTGACTAAATAACTACTCTGGCTCTCCTTGCCATAGCATTTCATAACCAATCTCGTAGGTTTCATTCGCGAAATCTGCGAGAGCTTCAAACTTTTCTCTAAAAACTTCATCGGCATGGGACTTTTCATGCTGCTCGAAAGACTTCCAGTAAGTCACAATGGCCAGATGATCTTCTGTTTGTTGTTTAGAAGCAAAAGACCCTTCATCAGATATAAAACCGCCAAACTTATAAACTTGGCCACCTATAAAACCACCTTCATCATCACCATAAGTGTTTTTAACAACATTACACATTTCACCAAGTGCGAGTTCGACATCTTCTATCGCGACACCTTCTTTGAGTTTAACAACGTTGTATAACATGACACTACCGAAAGGAATGGATAAAGCATTAAACATAACTTCTCCTATATTCGAAAATTAGTTATAGACATGGAATCGATTGAGGATGATTCTTACAAAATGTGTCTTTTGCATTCTCCTTCGTATTAATACACTTTTCTGAGTCAGGATTGTCTTGGCATGCTAAATGTACTTTCTCAACGAGGCATATGCCAGTATCTGAACTATCTTTACAGTATTGACTGACTTTGCTTTGATAATGTGGGCAATAAGAATCGTCAGGATTCTTAGTACAGACCGACTTTTGCAAGTAATGCAGATTTATACAAGCTCGATCCACCATGTTGTCTGAGCAATAGGCACGTGCTTGCTCAGCTAATCTTTCACACTGTATTGAATCTGGATAGTTCGCGCAGACTCTCTCGGTTTCTATCATTTCAATACCACCCGCGGCAAATACAGCTTGGCCGATACTGAATGATACAAAGATTATGAAAATTCTAAACATGACTACCCCCTTAAATATTGTTTATTCTACTTGTTGTTTGATAAGTATTCCTTGCAGAATTTTGTATCAGGATTATTTTGACATTTTTTAACTTCAGCCTCATGTAATTTTTTACATGCATAACTATCCGAACTATTTTGACATTTTTGATTCGCCTCTTTCAGCAGCTGCTGGCATTTCTCTGATTTGGCATTTGCATTGCATGCTTTCTTAAGTTCAAAAAAACTAAATTTAGAGTCATCTGCAAAAACATATATGGACATACAAAGTGCCAACAAGCAAGCATAAATAAATTTTTTAACCATTCTCTTTCACAAAGGATAGACCTAATTCACCTTACTAAAGCTCCGGCCCATACCAGAGCTTTAGCCATCTATATTTTATTCGTCTTGGCACTTTTTACTATCTGGCTTTGATTCGCAATATTTTTCTTTAGCTTTCTGCTTAGCAGTCTGACAGCTGTCAGAATCTGCATCCTCTCGACATGCTTGAAAAAGATTGTATCGCATACATGCTTTTCCATTAGGATTTTCATCGCATTTTTCTTTTAGTTTTTGCATTTTAGCTTGGCAATCATCTGAATCTGGATTCTCTTTGCACTCTCGCTTCATTTTCTTCTTATACATTTTTTTGCAATGCTTATCGTCTTTATTGGCTTTACAATATTCGCGTGCTTCGCTTCGTTTTTGCATACATTCTTCAGAATTACTATTATTTACACACACATCTCTAACTGATTTGAAGTCAAAACCTGAGTGATTATCCGCCGCGGCAAAGTTCGCACCAAGCATTGAAACTAGAATTGCTAAAATAAATTTTTTCATTATTACTCCTAATAATTGTCTTTCACTACTTAAAGCTTAATTTAAGGCAAAACCTACAAAAATTAGTTCAGCTATAATTACTGACGTATTTACACGACTTTTTAAGCAAGAAAACACTCCATACACCCCTTTAATTGCTTACATAATGTATGTGATTTAGTAGCATTGAGTAAACATCAATCTAGGAGCACCTTATGAGCTGGTCATTAATTATCTTTCTAGTCATTATTATTGGGATCATCTTGTATATCATAAGTATATACAATTCATTGGTCAGCTTAAAAAATCGTGTTGAAAATGCATTCGCTCAAATTGAAGTCCAGCTCAAACGCCGTTATGACCTAATTCCCAATTTAGTCGAAACTGCAAAGGGTTATATAAAACACGAACGTGAAACACTTGAAGCGGTTGTCGAAGCCAGAAATGCTGCGAACAAACTACTCGATGCCGCCAAATCCAACCCCGGTAGCGCAGCTGCCATACAAAATTTAGCTGGCGCTGAATCAGCGTTAGCTTCAACTTTAGGAAAGTTTAATTTAGTCGTCGAAGCCTATCCTGATTTAAAAGCCAATCAAAATATGATGCAGTTATCAGAAGAGCTTTCTTCAACGGAAAATAAAGTCGCTTTCTCGCGTCAAGCTTATAACGATTCAGTCTTGGCATATAATGAATACAAGCAAAGCTTCCCTCCAGTGTTCTTTGCAAGTGCTTTTGGACATAGCGCTGATGCAAGCTTGCTCGTGATGGAAGATAGCGCAGAGATACAGGCTGCGCCTAAAGTGACTTTCTAATATTCTAAACACCATCTAATCATCATTCGTCACATAAGATGAATTTTTTTGAGCATCAAGACGAAGCTCGGCAGAAGACTGGGCTTCTTATCATTTTATTTGCGCTAGCAGTAACCTGCATTATTGCTCTAACAATCGCTTTATTCACATTCAGCGGTTGGTTTTTTGAAAAATCGATAGGGACGGCTTTAAGCCCAGAGTTTGTTTTGCCTTCTTGGTCAACCATTCTAAATATTTCGATTGCTGTCATTGTTGTTATTAGTTGTGTCATTTTCTTTGCACGCATACAGATGTCTAAAGGCGGCAGTGTTATTGCTGAACGCTTAGGCGGACGTCTGGTGCAAGCAGGATCCGAAGATCCTAATGAGCAAAGACTATTGAATGTTGTGGAAGAAATGGCGATTGCCGCCGGCTTACCTAACCCACCCGTGTATATCTCTAATGAAACTACAATTAATGCTTTTGCCGCTGGCTTCAATGACAGTGATGCAGTCATAGGTGTGACGCGTGGGACATTAGAAAGGTTAAATCGAGATCAGCTTCAAGGTGTCGTTGCACATGAATTTAGTCATGTTTTACATGGTGACATGCGTTTAAATTTAAACTTAATTACTGTGCTTTCGGGCGTAATGTTTATTAGTCAGGCGGGTAAAGTAGTTCTGCATTCGATGACAGGCCATCATCACCGCGGACGATCTCAATCATCAGTTCCTATAGTAGGTTTAGGTTTGGCCTTAATTATTATTGGCTATATCGGCACTGTGTTTGGCTCATTAATTAAGTCCGCCGTATCACGACAAAGAGAATATCTAGCAGATGCATCTGCCGTGCAATATACCCGAAACCCAGAAGGTATTGCTGGAGCACTAAAAGTGATTGGTTCTGGTGTGGGCTCACATGTTGGATCTCCACGTGCGGAAGAATGTAGCCATTTGTTTTTTGGTGACGCGCTATTTGCACGCGCTTTTGGTTTTTTGTCGACACACCCCCCTATAGACGACAGAATTCAGCGTATCGATCCAAGATGGGATGGAGAATACTTAGCTGGCAACCCAATTACTCAAAAAGATAGCGCAGAAAAAAACTTCACAGACAGACTTAGTAAATTAAATACCACGCTTGAAAAGACTGGCTTTCTCGATCCGGTAATGATTGGCATCGCTGCAGCACTTTTACAATCATTAGAGCCTACTATTAAAGATGCAACAGATCATCCTGGTAGCGCATATGCCCTAATGTTAGCGCTGCGCTTACATAGCAATCCTGAAATACTAGAAAAGCAATATGCGTATTTAGCATCGCAACCTTTGCTTTTAAATGATGTAAAACGTTATGCATGCAAGCTTGAAGAGATCAATGAAAACGATGTCTTGCCGTTAATTGAAATGTCGATTCCTGCGCTAAAGAAACTATCTGAGCCGCAATATAAAGAATTTAAAAAACATCTAATGCAATTTATTTTTGCAGATAAAAAATCAGACCTTAAAGAATGGCTGCATTTTCGTCTACTCAGCCATTATCTAGATCCTAGTTTTAACATGAACAAAAAAAGAAAGTTTTCACGCAGCTATCACTCACTAGCGCCAATACAAAAACAAATCAATATTGTCATTTCACTCGTAGCATATGTAGGAGATAAGAGTCATGACGAAATAGAACAAGCATATTCACATGCTATCGAAATTCTAAAGCTAAAAGAATTAAGTCGAATTGATTATGAAGATATCGAATTTTCTGAAATCAATAATGCTTTAGAAGAAGTTGATTACTTAGTGCCTTTACTTAAGAATAATTTCTTAAATGCCTGTGCGGAATGTATTCAGCTAGATAAGCATGTAAGTGCTAGAGAGTGGGGTTTGCTACGCGTGATAGCAGCATGTATTGGCTGTCCTATGCCAATACTAGATACTTCGGATACGGCAACTACTTAGAAATAGCTTCAAAAAATTGTTGTTCGGATATTTCCCCCCGATCGAAATAGAGCTTAAACAACTGCTTAGCTCGACGGTCTCCTGCTACGAGTCGACGCAAAAATCTGCGCATATCTAAGGCCTTTCCTGTATCGCGGTTTACTGTAATGTCCATGGCTAAATACCTTCTCTAATTCCATTTAGATTGGGTTAAACTTTAGCCTAGCCTTGAATATTGAATTAGCGTGATCACGTTTGAATGGAACAGTATTTCCGACTAGCTTGCATGTATACGAAGTAGAGATTTTGAATTTATAATAAATTAATTCAAAATCAGCACATTATGTAATGAAGAAAATCATTTCTATCGTTCTAGCCTTAATTATTGCTTTATTTGCTTTATATCAATTCGGCGTCAATCGATACATCCCTGAATCGGGTGCAACCGATATCGTGATTTACACGACGGATTGGTGTCCTTACTGTAAAACATTGCGCAAAACCTTAGATAAATATCAAATTCCCTATGCAGAGTACGATACAGAAAAGTCCATCGATGGAATGTTAGGCTATTTAGCTTTAGGTGGACGCGGGGTTCCAGTCGTGGTGGTAGGCGAGAATATTATTTATGGCTACGATGGTATTGAGATTACTGACGCCTTAGCAGACGCAGGCTACGAACTTCCTCTAGACTGGGGTTCAGAATATTAATCTTTGCTACTGCTAAAAACTTCTTTAAGAAAATCCTTCATATGTTGCCATGAATTTTCATCGGCTTCCTTGTCATAGCTGACGGGTAAACTATATTTTTCACCAATCTCATCCGCTCCCGGGTTTGTAAAACTATGATCCACACCGTCATAAGTCACTAGCTCATAATCCACATTAGCCGCTTTCATTTCTTTTTCAAACGCTTCTACTTGATCCTCAGGCACTAACGCATCATTACCCCCATGCAGGACTAAAACTTTTGCTTTCACCTCATCTTTAACAGCCGGATTCTGAGTTGCCAAAGCTCCATGGAAACTAACAACGGCTTGTATTTCAGATCCAGCACGGGCCATATTTAAAACAACTGCACCACCAAAGCAGTACCCGATAGCCGCGATATTGTCTGGATCAATATGATTTTGTTGTTTGAGTAGGTCTAATGCTGCATTAAATCGATCAATCAATATCTTGGGATCTCTAGTTGCTTCCTGCATATATTTCTTTGCATCATCTGGATGATCAGCTACTTTATTATCACCATACATATCTAAAGAGAATGCTATATATCCTAATTCTGCAAGCATCTCAGCACGCCTGCGTGCATATTCATTGTGTCCCCACCATTCATGTACAACTAAAATTCCAGGCGTTGGTTTTACCAATCCTTCTGGTGTTGCTAGATATCCCTGAAGCTGTGCTCCATCAACTTGATAATCGATATGTTTAGTGACGACATCTGCGCATAAAGAAGTTGCCAGTAGCAAAGTGACTATGAGTAATATTGATTGACTATTTTTCATCGAAATTTATTTTCACCTTTTGAGTTGTCACGATTTGCTTTGTTAACTCTAGATAGTTTAGCGCTGATCTGTGGTCTTTTTCTATCCATAAATAATTAGAAATCTCTAGCAGATAAACAGTTTGTCATTGAAATGCCTCTTGTGATCAATCTTTTAAGTAATTTGCATTCAAAATTAAATACATTATACTAGATAAATATTATTGATTTTATCAATTAACTACCTTGGTTGGGTATAAGTAATGCTTGATATCCTGTTATATTGGGTGCTACCAATTGGAGCATTCATTGTTGTTAGCATATTAATCTCAGAGTATATTTTCAGACACGAAAAAGACGAGGATTAGTTCGCGCAATACATACTGACACCAATACTATCGTTTGACAGAGATTTTTAGACTAATTCATTCAGCCTATTAAATACAGGCTTTCATAGCTTGCCAACTTTAACTTGATTGGAAAAACGATTATTCACAAACCATCTTCTAGAGTGATTTATAAATTTCTGCGCCTTCTTGCTTAAACTGTTCAGATTTTTCCTGCATTCCTGATTCAATCGCAACTTTTATATCACCAATACCTTTATTCTTGGCATACTCCCTCACATCTTGTGTGATTTTCATGGAACAGAACTGGGGACCACACATGGAACAGAAGTGAGCAACTTTTGATGATTCTTTGGGCAAAGTCTTATCATGAAACTCACGCGCACGTTCCGGATCTAAACTCAAATTGAATTGATCTTCCCATCTAAACTCAAAGCGCGCTTTGGATAATGCATTATCACGCAATTGTGCGCCAGGATGACCCTTAGCTAAGTCTGCGGCATGTGCCGCAATTTTGTATGCGATAATCCCATCGCGCACATCCTCTCGATCAGGCAAACCTAAATGTTCTTTCGGTGTGACATAACAAAGCATAGCCGTACCATACCAACCTATTTGTGCAGCACCAATCGCTGATGTGATGTGATCATATGCGGGTGCAATATCCGTGGTTAATGGACCTAACGTATAAAAGGGTGCTTCATAACAATCATGTAATTCTTTTTCCATGTTCTCTTTGATCATCTGCATCGGCACATGACCTGGCCCTTCGATCATGACTTGCACATCATGTTCCCAAGCGACTTTTGTTAGTTCACCTAAGGTTTTTAATTCAGAAAACTGAGCTTGATCATTTGCATCAGCAATACACCCAGGACGCAATCCATCTCCAAGCGAGAAAGCCACATCATAGGCTTTCATAATTTCGCAAATTTCTTCAAAGCGAGTGTATAAGAAACTTTCGGTATGATGCGCCAAGCACCATTTCGCCATGATTGATCCACCACGCGAGACAATACCGGTGACACGATCTGCCGTTAGAGGAACAAAAGGCAATCGCACACCTGCATGAATAGTAAAATAATCAACACCTTGCTCAGCTTGCTCGATCAATGTGTCTCGAAACAATTCCCAAGTCAGTTCTTCAGCTTTACCATTAACTTTTTCTAGTGCTTGATAGATCGGCACTGTGCCAACAGGCACCGGGCTATTTCTTAATATCCATTCGCGAGTTTCATGTATGTGTTTACCGGTACTTAGATCCATAATCGTGTCACCACCCCAGCGCACTGACCATGCCATTTTCTCGACTTCTTCAACCACAGAAGACGTCACTGCAGAATTCCCAATATTAGTATTAACCTTGACCAAGAAATTACGCCCAATAATCATCGGTTCAGATTCGGGGTGATTAATGTTATTTGGTATTATTGCTCGACCTCGTGCAACTTCATCTCGCACAAACTCAGGAGTGATTTCTTCTGGCAGACTAGCGCCAAATGATTGCCCAGCATGCTGACGTAATAATTTTTTATAACGAGAATCTTCCCTTAATTCTTGTAACTTCAAAGACTCACGAATAGCGATATATTCCATTTCAGACGTCACAATGCCTTGCTTCGCATAATGCATCTGTGTGACATTGGCGCCTGCTTTAGCTCTTCTTGGCGAGTGCTTTACTGTGAAACGCAAATGCGCTGTGGTTGGATCTGCTGCCCGCTGACGACCAAACTCAGAAGAAAGCTCGCCAAGGTCAACTGTGTCCTTGCGATCTTCAATCCACTGAGTGCGAATTCTTGGAATGCCGATGGAGAGATCAACGTCGACATTAGGATCAGTCAAAGGCCCGGATGTATCATAAATTGGAATGGCAGGATTCTCTTCAGCGCCAAAACTACTTGATGTCGAATCACATTCAACTTCGCGCATAGAAACCTTAATACTTGATTTAGGTCCTTGCACAAAGATCTTCTTAGATCGAGGAAAAGGCCTTGTCACCTCTTCTCCCAGCTTCTTTGTTTCCGAAATTAGATCATCTAATTTTATTGCACTCATGAAACCCCAAAATCTGTATGAATTAGTAAGTTATTTATCACTGAATATAACCCCTATGGAGTGGTTTGCAACTGTTAACTTGCTTTTAGCAAACAAAGGGCTTTAGAGTACAACTTTTCCGAGAAATCGATCACTTTCATGGACACTGAACAAGCCCGATTTAACATGGTTGAACAGCAGATTCGTACATGGGATGTACTGGATGACCATGTCTTGGATATTATTCAATCGACTCCACGCGAAGCATTTGTCCCAATACAGCATCAGTCTCTGGCATTTGCAGATCTTGAGATCCCTCTTGGATATGATCAAGTGATGATGTCTCCAAAAGTCGAAGGCCGAATGTTGCAGGCACTGCAATTATCAGTTGAAGATAAAGTATTAGAAATAGGCACTGGTAGTGGCTTTGTTACATCTTGTCTAGCAAAAATGTCGAGACATGTCACTAGCTATGAGATAAATGAAGGTCTTGCTGAACAAGCCCGACGACGAATTAAAGACCAAAATCTCAGTAATGTAGAAATTGTAGTAGCAGACATTTTCCATAGTCTACCCATACATAACCACTATGATGTCATTGCCGTTACAGGCTCGTCCCCATCTGAGTTAGATCAGCTCGCCGGGCTTTTGGAAACCGGAGGACGCATGTTTTCAATTATTGGAGAACAACCAGTTATGACAGCGACTTTAACGACATGCATCTCACCGCGTAGCTACCGAAAAGAAAATCTGTTTGAAACTTCTCTTACTTCACTTGTCATGGCGAAAAAAGAAAAGGAATTTACATTTTGAATTTTACTGAAATGTCTGCCCAAGACCTCAGTGACTATCTTCAAAATAGTAGCGGAGCCACATTACTGCTCGACGTTCGCGAACCTTGGGAGTTTGATACATGTCACATTGAAGGCTCAGTACTTGTACCAATGAGGCAAATTCCGAGCGCAGTCAATGAACTGGATCCAGACCAAGAAACCGTCGTAATTTGCCATCACGGAATACGAAGCCGCTCAGTTGCCGCCTACTTAGCAAATCTTGATTTTAATCGAATTATTAATTTATCAGGCGGTATTGATCAATGGGCAAAAGAAGTCGATGCATCAATGCCTACGTATTGACTTACTATCATCACTAAAATTAACCGATGTCTAGATTTCATACACAACTCATTTTATTGATTTTCTTATCGCTAATTTTAGTCAAAGCTAATGCCGCCGGATTAATAGATGTTTATTCTATTGCCAAGACTCAAGATACGGAATTACTTGAAGCTGAAGCCAATTACTTTGCTAACAGTCAGGCACGACCTATTGCTCGTTCTGCCTTGCTACCACAACTCAGTTTATCGGCAGAAACGTCAGATAATAAAATTGAGACTAGAGGCGAAACCTTTGGAATTGGTAGCACCGATGCTGATTTTAACTCGAACGGTTATTCTCTTCGCCTCACACAATCTTTGTACAATCGTAGTTTTTATGTCCAATTACGGCAAGCTAAAAACACAGTTGCTAAGGCACGGGTTCAACTAGACTCATCTAAACAAGATTTGATCTTGCGTGTTGCAGAAGCTTACTTCAATGTACTTGCAGCGCAAGATGATCTAAGGTTTGCGAGGTCAGAAAAAGATGCAATTGGACGCCAGCTAGAGCAAGCCGAAAAATTATTTGAAGTTGGCTTAGCTCCGATTACCGATGTTAAAGAAGCTCAGTCCTCATTTGATGGAGCCATAGCTCGTGAAATTGAGTCTCAAAATTCATTAGAGTTAGCTTTTGATACGCTTGCCGTAATTACAGGCGAACGCTTAACAGACTTAGATCCGTTAAGCGAAGATATCGAGTTAGTGCGTCCAGAACCGGATAATGTTGATGATTGGATAGACAATGCGCTTGATCAAAATCTAAGTTTACTAATTAACGAATATGATACAGAAATTGCTAAGCAGCAAATCGCTTTAGAACAATCCGGCCATCTACCAACTCTCGATATTGTCGGTAGCTTCAGAGATTTCGATACAGGTGGCCTTTCAGGCTCTAGAAAAGAAAAAGATAGAAGCATAGGAATAGAACTCAACTTTCCTATATTTGAAGGTGGTAATACTTATTACTCAACCAAAGAGAGTCAATTTCTATTTAAAGCAGCTGTGCAGGCACATGAACGTATTAAACGAGAAACGACTCGCGATACGCGCAATGCATTTCATAATGTAGTCTCGGGCATTAGCCGCGTGAATGCATTAGCTAAAGCGGTTGAGTCGGCAGAAATTGCGGCTAAAGCTAGCGAAGCGGGATTTGAAGTCGGCACTCGCACTTCGGTAGATGTGTTGTTGTCCGTTCGAGGAGTATTTGAAGCACAACGCAATCATGCCCAGTCACGCTATGATTTTCTATTAGATACTCTTAGACTTAAACGCTCAGCTGGTTCTTTAAACCCCGACGATTTACAACAAATTGATGCCTGGCTCCAGTAGTTGCCCAAACCCTACTTTTTTATATAAGGCACTCAGTTGGATTCTATTCCCAGCCGTATTTATTTATACGAGCATAATTGCAATCCAGCATAAAAACTCACAATATTTTCTTCAGCGCTTAGGATTTTTTAAGCCAACCGCTACTCGACCTATCTGGTGTCACTGTGCCTCTGTAGGTGAAATAAAAACTGCACTGCCCTTATTTGAAAATCTAATCAGTCAACAAGAACATTTAGTGGTCAGCACTAATACAACAAGCGGTTTGAATGTTTTATTGCAGGCTGACTTGAAAAATACCACTATGGTATTTTTCCCTCTGGACTACACATCATTTGCTAAAAATTTTATTCGCGCATTCAGCCCAAAATTATGCGTGATTCTTGAAACTGAGTTATGGCCTTGTACTCTACTTACAACTCTTAAACATTCCATCCCAATTACAATTATTAATGGTCGCATTAGCACTAAAACACTTAAAGCACCAAGCTTTCTGAAGAAAAACTATCAGAATATTCTCGCCAATATTGAGCATATTTTTACCAGCAGTGAAAATAATCAAAAGCACTTTATTGCACTAGGTGCTGAAAAAACTAGGATCAGCATTTTAGATAACTTGAAATTTTCCGGTGCGAATAGGCCCATATATACAAATCATAATCCGCTCAACAAAAAATTTATTTTATGCGTCTCAACTCATGAAAACGAGGAATTACAAATAATAAAAGAATGGAACAACCATACCTGGAATGATATTAAACTAGTAATCGCTATAAGACACCCGCGAAGAACTAAGCACGTTTGTAATTTATTAGACAACTTAAAGCTAAATTATAGTCTTCACTCAAAAAGACATTCGGGTGATCTTGAAATCAATAATATCTATATTATAGATACAGTGGGAGAACTTGCTCCTTTTATACAATATGCTGAACTAATTTTTATGGGCGGTTCATTAATTCCCAACATAGGTGGCCACAACATTTTAGAGGCTGCAAAATATGGCAAGTGCATTTTAAATGGCCCTTATTACCAAAACTTCTCTGATATCATTGATGAAATGCAAAAAAAAGAAAGTATCATTATCATAGAAAACGCAGACGATCTAATTAAAAGTTTTAAATTGCTTATTGATAATGTAGAAAAAAGAACTCGAGTTGGCAATAATGCAAAGTTGTTTTTACTAAGCAAATGTAATGTCGCAGAGATATATGCAAAGAATATTTTTAGTCTTGCAAATACTCAACCATCATAGGCTTTACATAAAAACTGAAAATCTTTCTCGCTATAATAAAACTCTTTATTCAGATTTTTTGTTTTTATTAATGACCTTTTGAGTCTATTCAGATTCTTCTTGCCCCAAGTATAAGAATAATCACGCTGCAAACAACGATCAAAATCGATTAAATAAAGATTTTCATTACGGTCAATTAATATATTATTTGCATTTAAGTCTACATGCTCTATTCCGGCTGTATGAAACTTTTTAATTACACGCCCAATTTCAGCCCAGCAGTCTATGCTCAATTTATTCCTAGTTAACATCTGTGCTAATGTTTTAGCATGTAGGATTTCATGCATGATAATATCAGAACTATATATCAATCCTTCCAACATACTCCTTGATGCAATGGGATGAGGAACAGGCAACTCAAGCTGAGTCATTTTTTCGAGTAAAATCAATTCTTGATATGCCCTTGTAGAACTCCATCCACTAAATACGAATTTATCTTTGCTGAATTTTGCTGGCAATCCACCGCGACAGTAATGCCTTAGCACCATATAATGATTGCCAACATTAAACTTGATGACGGGTTGTCGACCATAGCCACTATGTCCCAAGCTATATGGAATTGAATTACTGAGATGATCGAACCACTCAATTTGGAAAAATGAGCTTGCTTTTTCTGCAACCCATATTTTTGTGTTTTTTTGCACTATCTCTTGCAAAACATTCACTCTAGTCAATCATGAATAAAGATAAATATAATAATAAAGACATCAAGTCTATCTGCATTTTACGTTTCTCGGCACTTGGTGATGTGACCCATATGGTACCCATCATACACAGCATCCAAAAATTTCGTCCAGATATAACTATCACTTGGATAATAGGAACAACAGAATATAAACTGGTGGGCGACTTACCAAATGTTGACTTTATTCAATTTAACAAAAAATTAGGATGGAAAGCATACCGCGATGTTTTATCACAGTTAAAAGATAAACGATTTGATGTTGTGCTAGCACCACAAGTCTCTATGCGTGCAAATTTACTTACCTTTTTACTCTCTGCGCCGCGAAAAATAGGTTATGACAGACGAAGAGCAAAAGATTTTCATGGCTTAGTCATTAATGAATCAATTCCTTCTAAAAATATTCATGTGCTCGATTCATTCTTTCAGTTCATTGAGCAAATAGGCATCGCTCATAAAAAATTAGATTGGAGCCTTCCCATACCTAAGGAAGCACACCAATTTGCCGAGCAACATCTTCCATTAGATACTCCATTATTAGCTATCAGCCCATGCTCAAGTCACTCTCTACGCAATTGGAATAGTCAAGGTTATGCTGAGGTTGCAAATTATGCCAACCAAAAATATAACATGAAGACCGTTCTGCTAGGGGGGCCAAGCGAACTCGAGATTCAATATGGAGCCGAAATAGCTCAAAGGCTAAATCACTCCCCTATCAATCTAATTGGTAAAGATACTCTAAAAAGATTACTCGCTGTATTAGATCGCTGTAATATATTGTTAACACCAGATTCAGGCCCCGCCCATATGGCCACTTGTGTTGATACCCCAGTTATTGGATTACATGCAGCAAGTAACAGTCTACGTAGCGGACCATATTTAAGCTTGGCAAATTGTGTTGATAAGTATTCGCAAGCTGCACAGATTTATTTTGGCAAACCTGCTGACCAAATAAATTGGGGCACTAAAATTGAAAAGCCCGGAGTTATGGACTTAATTAACTCGAATGAAGTTATAATTAAACTTGATAGCATGATGGAAATACTAAAGGAATAATTTTGCAGTCACTACTAGTCCCAATATCGGTCGGTGAATTAATCGATAAAATTACCATTCTAAGAATTAAGCAAAAGAAAGCGAGTGACTCACAAAAACTCGCTAATATTGAACTTGAACTTAATCAACTTGAAACCACATGGAATCAAGCTAAAGACCCAAATATAAACATCGATGACCTCATCCAAAAACTCATAAAAGTTAATGAAGCTTTATGGGACATCGAAGATGACATTCGTGCTAAAGAAGCTTCTAACGAGTTTGATGAAACATTTATTGAATTAGCACGTTCGGTGTATCAGCAAAATGACTTGCGCGCAGACCTTAAAAAACAAATAAACACAAAAACAGGCTCTACTCTGATAGAAGAAAAATTATATCAAAATTATTAACTGTACTCAGACGACTTGCTTTAGACGCTTATAAAACGATGCAATATACATAAATAAGAATATTGCCAACAAACACTCTTTTGTTTCACCTGCACGAATATCCAATACGTATGGCACAGTTGTATCGAATAGCTTATAAATCTTTTCATGTAAACTAACTAAAATCGCCAACAAGCATGTAGGAATATTGACATATGTAGGCCAAAGCCATGCAAAGAAATTATCAGAAGTAAGCTGAACATTACGTATCTTATATAAAAGCGGGACAATTATGCCTCCCACAACCGCTGCAATCGTTAATAACATACGTGGGACCTGGTCTAATAAAGCACTTGTATTGTGAAGATTAGTTTCACCTTGGTCATTCACATTCTGCCAACTTTCAGGTGTTGCCCAGCCAAACCAGTGTTGACCCCAACTAATTTCTTCACCAGCATAATAAATACAACCCACCACTAATAACCCAATCCAAAATCTAAAAAAACTAAATGGAAACAATTGGAGGCTTAATAATATTTTCACTCCTAATATAATCGCGATAGCTAAAATGATAAATGTGAAATTCTCGATAACTCCTAATTCACCAAATACATACTGATCTGATTCAACACTGATTATTCTCATCACATAAGGAAATAGTGCGACAAGGATTGGTAAATAAAGCCAAAGACATTTAGATAAATCTTGCGGATAATTTTCTTGCATATTTATTTACTCATTTTATCTGCATAATCTTGCCAGTGTTGCAAACTTCGATAGTCACGATGATTTTTACTGCGTAACTTTAATAAAAAACCCAAAGCCATAAATGGATTTGGCGGTTTAATATGTTGTGGCATCAAATTGAAATCATATAATTTTGGATGCCATTTTCCGCTTACATTTTGCTGAATACGAATATTACCAAGGCTAATATCTAAATCATACATACCAAGGCGGGCAGCTTCTTTAACAATCAAATAGCCAGCTTGCAAAACTTCCTCAGGAAGAAACTTAGTTCTCTCAATATAATCAGTCAACCATTCACCACTGACATACTCTTGTATTAAAGCTAAGCTGTAACCATCGCTTGGCTTTAATAAACTATATGGCTGAGCAATGTACTGATTAAGTATTTCATCATCGTAAGCTGCTTTATTACGCTGAAATTCAAATTCTCCAATGTTCACTTTATATTGATTTTGATATTTGTCGATATAAGTTTGCTTATAGACTTTAATAACAACATCACGTCCTTCGTGTTTTGCCAAATAAACATTAGAGCGTCTGCCGAATCCAAGCTCATGGCTAATTTCTACTTCATCAGGCAATACAAGTTCAGACATGTTAGAATTTATTTTTTGAGTATTCTAAAGCTTAAATAATTTCTGCTATTGTAACTAAATGTCTTATAAAATTGGCATTGTCGGCGCAGCAAGACGTCATCAAGGTACCGGCCCTTTCATTGCAAAAACTTTTAACCAATTAGGACACAAAATCAGTGGTGTTATTGGGACTAGTCAAGAATCCACCGTAGAAACAGTCAAGCAGTTAAAATCTGATTTCGATATAAAGACCCAAGCTTACACGAATCTAAGTGATTTATTGGCTCAGCGATCGGTCGATATATTAGTAATTTCTTCACCCCCCGAAACTCACCTTGCTTACTTGCAAGAGGCGCTTAATCATGGACTACATGTCTTTTGTGAAAAGCCTTTATGGTGGCCTGGGCATGGTTCAAACTTACCGTTATTAGAAGAATATCAAGCCAATATTCAGCGTTGCTTGAGCATAGCCAAGGAAAAACACTGCCTAATTCATTTGAATACTCAGTGGCCGTACACACTTCGAGAGTGCTATAAACTGTATCCAGAACTCATATCAGAAGAAATTAATCAGTTTGTGATGCATCTAAGCCCTCAGAGCGAAGGAAAAACCATGTTGGTAGACGCTGCGTCTCACGGTCTAAGTATGCTTTATCAGCTAGTTGGCCCTGGCAACATACTTAAAATCGTGGTTAAACAGTCAGACCAGCAAAATATAACCATAAACTTCGATTATCAGCACCAGAATGAGCTTACAAAAACTACTTTTTCTTTCATTAATTCTCAAGCCATACCCAAACCAGCCAGTTATGAAATTAATTCGCACAAAGTAGATAGAACTGTTTCGTTACCAGAGTATCAAATTAAGCTACAATCTAATATCCGAAATATGGACATTCAAGACCCGCTGGAAGCTTCAATTCAGGATTTCCTTGCGAGCATAGAAGCTGGCTTAGTAACTGATGAAATGGCGCTTTCACAAGGTGCGTATCATTTATACCAATTAATCAAGAGTTATCAGTAATCATATGGAAAAAATTCATACAGCTGAGGGTGACGTACTTATGGAGGTCTCCCCTTTAATTGATTTTCGCGGCAAAAATTCTGTTCAATCTAAATTAAAGATTGTTAAATCGCCGTTACATGCAAATAGCACTGAAAATCAGCCTAAAGAAAAACAAGTAGAGCTTTCTCCAATTCATGACTTTTCGGCAAAGTTACGTCAGCCTTCAATTATCAACGTACTGAGAGATTATGTTCATTGGCAAATTCAATGGCGTGAGGCTTATGCGCAAGGCCAATCAATTGAAGAAATATTAGTACAAGCCCCCAATCATGCACCGCTTTCAATAAATCTTGATGTCACAACTGCGTGTAATTATCGTTGCGACCATTGTGTTGATATGGATATCCTCAATACAGGAATACGTTATGATCATGAAAAACTTAAGAGTTCACTCACGACATTAGTCGATCGTGGCCTGCGTTCTGTCATTATAATCGGCGGCGGCGAGCCCACAGCTTACCCTGGATTTACTGATATTGTTCGACACTTAAAAGAACGAGATGTCAAAATTGGTGTCGTCACGAATGGCAGTCGCATGTCAAAAATTGCAGAAGTTGCAGATGTACTAACCAAAGGTGACTGGGTACGTTTATCACTAGACTCTGGCAACGATGAAACCTTCCGTGCAATGCATAAGCCAGTAAGTAAAAAAGTGACACTTGATTGGATTTGCTCACATATTCCCGATATCAAAGAGATTAACGATCAATTTCAAATTGGTTATAGCTTTATTGTCGTTTGGGATGACTGCGAAGCTAACGATATGGAAATTATCGACAATACCGAAGAAATTATCGAAGCCGCCGAGCGCGCTAAAAAGTATAAATTTGATTATATTTCCTATAAACCATTTCTGACGCGTGCTGAAGAAAATAATGCAGAAGTCGTCAATCTTACTCAACAAGAGCAGTCGCTAGATAAAGTTATCGAAAAAATTCGAGCTGCGATTGATAACACAAAAATTTTAGAAAATGATAATTTCAAGGTGATCGAGAGTACTAACTTACGCGTACTCGAAAATGGGAGTTATAAAGATTTTATCGACCAACCTAGCACTTGTCATATGCAGTATTTTCGACAAGTCCTAAGTCCATTAGGCGTCTTTAATTGCCCAGTATACCGACATGTTCCTCAAGCATTGTTAGGAGCAAAGCATGAGTATGAAACTGAAGACATGTTTAGCGAAACACAAAAAAATACTCTGCGTTTGATCGAAGCATTTGACGCCAGTTTTGAATGTCGTAACGTCACCTGTCTTTACAATCACGCCAATTGGTTTATTGAAGACTTAATTCGAAATCCGGAAAAACTAAATAGTCTGACAACATCAGAAGAACGTCACGACTATTTCTTATAATCTCTTTAGTACTTCCTTAAATACATCTTGCGGAAGAATATCGGTTAAACATCGATAATGGTTGTATTGACAGGTCCTCTGCCAACAAGGACTACAGGCAATCTTGACATAAAATGATTTTGCATTGTCATGCAAAGGAGGTGTGTACGCAGGTGTTGTACCTCCATACATTGCAATAACTGGTGTATCGACAGCAGCTGCAATATGCATCAATCCAGAATCATTACTCACGGCAACATCACAGCCCGCAAGCAAATCAATCACATCCGTCAAACTAGTTTTTCCACATAAATTAAATACAGAGTGATGACATAAAGACTGTATTTGTTCGCCAGCTCGCGCATCTTTTTGTGATCCTAAAATACATACTTGCATTCCTTCCTCGCTCAGTAAATCAATTAACTTGGCAAAATGTTCATAAGGCCACTGTTTAGTAGACCCATATTCTGCACCTACCATGCATGCAACCAACGGCAGATTTTTTGATATCTCAAATTTCTCTATTAATCTTGTTTGGTTCTCATCGTCAACATTGAGCTGAGGGAAATAGTCACGCTTAACCTCGCTGATACTTGCGTCAATTCCGATATAGCGTAAATAGTTACACACGTTAGGTATTTCCTTGCTTCTATTTGAAGGAAATATATGGTTTAACATGCCGTATCTAAATTCACCGATATCACCTATACGCAAAGGAATGTTAGCTAGCCATGGAACCAAGGCAGATTTAAATGAACGAGGCAGTACAATTGCTTGATCATAGTTCTCATCTCTCAGACGTTTACCTAGTAAATATCGCTTTGCAAAACCAAATTCACCATGCGCGACATCCAAACTAAACACTTTAGCGATCTCAGGCATACGTATTAATAATGATCGAGACCATTGCGGTGCTACCACATGTATTTCTGCTGATGTAGAATCCAATTTAAGCGCTTTATATAAGGCTTGCGCCATTACCATATCACCGACCCATGCAGGGCCGATTACTAAACTCTTATTAATCTCGATACTCCATAATCAACTATGTATATTCCTGAGAACATTCGTCAAACTCCAAGAAGCTATGCGCTTGGCGAATATATTATTCACCCCGATTATAAAAACAATAAACCTCTTGAACAGTGGATTGAAACCATATCATTTGAGCAAGCAGAAATAGACAGTAATCGCATGCAAATGCATAGCCGTAAACGTAATAATTTATTCACATTCAAACAACCTGACATTGATAAAGAAGTTGTACTAAAGGTTTCTCAAAACTCTAAACACTACCGATGGTATCGCAAGCTTAACCTTAGCCTGATCAGTCTTTTCAAAGATTATAGCTTGAACGCCTATTATGGTGGAATTACTCTGGAAAAATTAGGCATATTGACACCTAAAGTAATTGCGCATTGGTCATGCAAACGCCAAGGCGAAAGAAAAAAATCTTATCTGATGTATGAAAAAGTCGACGCCAATATGACCGTGTTTGCACTTTGCGAAAAACTCAACTTGCATCATTCAAATGCAACTGAAGTCATACAAGAAATCACCAAGATATTAGCCGATGTTGTCAAACAATTACATGAAAATAACTTTCGCCATGGAGATCCTCATAGTGGCAACTTCTTGTTATCCAATAATATTCAAAATGTTGCCAATATGACTACTAGTAGCTGCAAAAATTTAAAACTTTATTTGATTGATTTAGATAAAGCCTGTTTCGTAAAGAACGAGAAACCTTGGAAAAAGAAACTGCTAGATATTCGCTGTATGCGAAGATTTCGAGTTCCTGGAATTGAAAGTAATACTTGCTTAAAGCACTACTATGGAAGGCCGCCTTCAATTCTAGAAAAACTAATACTTAAATTTTGGATGAAAGGAGGAATGAATCCCTATAAATGGATTAAACGCTCGGAAAAGAGAATCTAAGTTTTCTCAATAATAGAAGAGATAATATTGCT
>JBCDBX010000007.1:0-35716 GCA_039182865.1 Pseudomonadota bacterium | reverse complement strand
TACTTGGCATTGTTATCAGGCTTTAATGCAGGCTCTTCACCTGAGTTAATTTCGCTAATGCGTTTATCAGCCAATTTAATTAAACCTGCCAATACTTGTGCTGCGTTATCCATACCTCTGTCGATCATAATTTTGATACGAGTCTTGGCGATTTCCAGCGACTCGATTAAAGTATTGTTTTCAGAGATACAAATCGATGCCTTAGCTTTCATTTCCGCAGTCCAATCAGTAAATGTGAACGCCTGATCTGCCAGCAAAGTGCCGATATGAACTTCAATTATACGTCCTTGAAATACGTTATCGCCGCCAAACTCTTCAAGCATTTGCATTTGCGTAGCATGCACAATATCGCGAAAGTCCATATAACTTTTCATTTCGCCTTTGAAGGTGACTTTGACAGATTCTGGAATCGGCATGGTTGCCTCACCTGTCGCTAATGCTAGTGCAACCGTGCCTGAATCAGCTCCGAACGCCACACCTTTTGACATACGTGTGTGTGAGTCACCACCAATAATAATGGCACGGTCATCGACAGTGATATCATTAAGTACTTTATGAATCACATCCGTCAATGGATGATAAATACCTTTGGGATCACGCCCCGTAATCAAACCAAAGTCATTCATAAATTTCATTAACTTTGGAATATTGGTTTGTGCTTTCTTATCCCAAACAGAAGCCGTGTGACAACCAGATTGATATGCACCATCGACAGTCGGCGAGATGGTGGTTGCTGCCATGGCTTCTAGTTCTTGACAGGTCATCAAGCCGGTGGTGTCTTGAGAGCCAACGATATTTACTTTAACGCGAACATTAGAACCCGTAAGTAACGGATCTTTAGCAGTGACACCAACCGCATTGCGGTTAAAGATTTTTTCAACAGCGGTAAGACCTTGGCCTTGAGCAGTAATCTCTTTAGCCGGGGCATAGACTTGGGGCGCTTCGACTCCTAATGTTTCAGCCGCAAATGTTTGCAGTTTCTTACCAAACACAACTGCGTAAGAACCGCCAGCTTTCATAAACTCCACTTTTTGAGGTGTAAACGCGTCGGAAACATCTTCCAATTCTTGGCCATCCTTGTAGAGCTTCTTGGTTTTAGTGTTAATGGTTAACACAGTGCCCGTCTCAACTGAGAAAGTCTGCTCAAGTATTGTGTCACCATTTTCATCAAGCACTGGATTACCGTCAGCATCGACTTTCTTAACCCAGTTTTTAAGGTCTAGACCAATACCTCCGGTGACTCCTACAGTCGTCAAAAAGATCGGTGCGATACCATTGGTACCTGCAACCACTGGGGCAATATTAATGAATGGCACATAAGGGCTCGCCGGGACACCAGCCCAAAGTGCAACGTTGTTAACGCCTGACATACGCGAAGAGCCAACACCCATCGTCCCTTTCTCGGCAATGAGCATGACTTTTTTATCGGGATGTTGCTCTTTGAGAGCTAATATTTCTTGCTGCGCTTCAGGTGTGATCATGCACTGTCCATGTAACTCACGGTCAGAGCGAGAATGAGCCTGATTACCTGGGGAAAGCAAATCAGTAGAAATATCACCAACGCCTGCAATATAAGTGACAATTTTTATTTCTTCATCGATGTCTGGCAACTGGGTAAAAAACTCAGCATTGGCATAACTTTCGAGGATCTCTTTAACTAGCGGATTACCTGCTTTGTAGGCTTTTTCAAGACGATCGGTATCTGCCTCATAAAGGAAGACCTGTGTTTTTAATACGTCAGCAGCAGGTCTGGCAACCGCGTCGTTATCACTCAGCGCTAAGTCTAATAGCACTTCAACCGAGGGTCCTCCCTTCATGTGCGATAGCAACTCGAATGCAAAATCGGGAGTGATTTCTTTTACAGTTTCTTCACCTAGAATAATTTGTTTGAGAAATTTTGCCTTGACGCCCGCAGCACTCGTGGTGCCGGGTAGAGTGTTGTATATAAAAAATTTCAGCGAATCTGCACGACATTCGTTATTAACGTCTTTAATCTGCTCGATGATTTCCGCCAACAAATCGGCGCTGTCGATTGGCTTAGGATGCAAACCGAGATCATTCTTTCTAAGCTCGATTTCGTTTAAATATTCAGCATACAAATTCATTTGACTCAAGAATCCTCTCTATGGTGAAGGTTGACAGTAAAAAGAAGGCGCGCAGTCTATATGATTTTACACCCAATTAGCCACACTGATTCATAAAAATTTCAGATAAATCAAAGGACAAGCGACACTAAGAATAGTATGGTTATGCAACTACTTCATATATGTTAGAGGAAGCGGTCATTATGTGTCCATATCTCATATTATGAATATCAATAAAATAAAAACGACAGGTAAGAGAATGACATTGGGTGGCAGCATCTCTACTGTGGTCGCGATATTTATTCTTTATTTCTCGTTTATCAACTTGCCTGGCGATGCTTCTCATGGCCCTCTTGCTGAAGCGATTGGCCCTTGGATGTTACTAGTGGCTGTCAGTATCCTGACATTATTTTTGGGGATTATATTATGGATAGTGGGTTACATTGCAGAACTTGTTAATTAGTCTGCACTGAATGCGACTAAAGTATTAAAGTATATGTCAAGATATTCGTTCAGCTTGTAATTTAGATTCAATCAACAATCATGAATTATGAAAAATTATTCGATTAATTGATCATGACAGACAAGCAAACACTGTTTGACACTCATTTCCATATTATTGATAAAAAATTCCCACTGGTACGTAATAATGGGTTTATTCCTGAAACTTTCACAGTTAATGACTATTGCGAAAGGTTATCAGGATTTAATTTGATTGGAGGTGTCGTTGTATCTGGCTCTTTTCAGGCTAACAATCAAGATTTCATGTTAGAGGCTTTAAATATATTGGGCACTAATTTCAAAGGTATTTTGAATCTAGCTCATCCATTGAGGGATGAGGAAATAATTCAACTAAACAAATTAGGAATTGCGGGTGTGCGATTTAACCTATATCGAGAAGGTTCAGAATCGATTAAATACCTCGACATCATTGCACAGCAAATTTTTAATCTTGCAGGATGGCATATTGAGCTTTATCTTGATTCCAAAGATTTACCAGAATTATCATCATTAATAGAAAGACTGCCTGCTGTCAGCATAGACCATCTTGGATTGAGGAAATCTGGCTTTAAGCATTTACTAAAGTTGGTGGACAAAGGAGTTAAGGTAAAGGCATCTGGTTTTGGACGGGTGGATTTTGACCCTGCTAAAGCAATTAATGAAATCAATGCTGTCAATCCATCTGCCTTAATGTTTGGAACGGATTTGCCCTCAACCAGGGCGCCTACTCCCTTTCAAAATAGCGACATAACAATAATTTCTGATACGTTAGATTCCAGCGCAACAAAAAGAGTCTTTTTTGAAAATGCAATTGAATTTTATAATATAAAAATCCGCTAATAATGCATCTAAATTATTGACAAAACTTTTCTCACCTAACAATGTTTTTTCTGATCAAAGTTAATAAATTCTTTTACCAATTAAGGATACATCATGAAGATTCTAAAATATTTTGCTGGTTCATTAATAATGAGCTTTGGATTAATAGTTGTATGTTTACTTTTAGTAAGAGCAATTGGCATAGGTCTACCTGGTGATTTCGCAAGCTATTTACTTATTATATGGCTGTTACTTGCGATTTTTATGTTTCCGTTAGCAAAAAAGATTGTCAGGGTATAATCTATCTTAATGTTGCACGAATATACTTAGCCTTGCCATTTGCTCATCGAAATTAAATCATTAGGTGTACCGCTAACAACCAGGAACTCAAAATATAATTTAAGGTTTTGAATCTTCCTTACATCTAAATCATCAATCTAATTTGAGGTAATGCAAGTAATGCTTGATACTGGAAATGTATTTGACAGTCTACCCGATACAATCAGCGAAGAATTATTTAAAAAGATACTTCAAGGAGAAAACTTCACTCTTGAAAGAATAGTATCTAAGGGACACATATCACCTAAATCAGGCTGGCATGAGCAAGAAGAATCAGAATGAGTTATTGTGCTCAAAGGAGCTGAGGAATTAACTTATTCAAGATATTGATCAAGGACACATTTAAGATGCTCTTGGTATTTGGAAAATTTAATGGGCCAGACTAAAAATTACTTTCGCATCATTGTGGTGATGACAATGACAGTTTATGTCATTTACTTTTGTTTACCATTTTTTGGGACTGCACTCTATAGCAAACAAGAACTCACAATATTAGGCTGGAATGGCTACGGTGCAATCGTTAAAAGCGAAGGTGTTATTCCATTCTTATGGCTTGCTTTGTATATGTTTTTTTCAATTGGCTTACTGTATTTCAAAACATGGGCAAAATTTGGATACTTAATTCTGACTGTTATATCAATTGTACTTTCTGCACTGTCTGGCTTACTTATTCTAGCTAGGTTCGACAATGCGCTTTTATATCTAACTCATATGGGTGACGGTGCAATATTAGTGCTCGCTTTTCTATCGTCCGTTAAAGACAATTTTACTTAATGTGATGGATACTCAATACTGCTGAATAACAAACCAATTAATCGTGACCTAAAAAAGGGCTCTTAAAATTAGAGCCCTTTTAGCCAAAACCTGCCGTCTAATTAAGAACCAATGACACCGCCATCCTTCTTGGTGATGACTAATGTACAATCACGCGGAATGGTGACACCATCAAATGGTGCAGGGAAATTTGTGCTTGCAGGATTACCGTTACCAGGATGCTGTGTATTGGTAAACATCACGCGCTGATTAGGCGTAGGTGCGATACCCGTAATTTCATCATCAGTAACACCTGACAATAAACGACGATACTCACCTGTCTTAGCATCAATAACGACCAACTGATCTTGCAAACCATCACGTTGTCCACCATCTGTGCCAATAAAGAGTCGTCCATCTTCATCAGCATACACTGCATCAGGATCAGTAAATACATTCGCACCTCCATCAGCTGGCGCGGTATAAGCTGCATATGGAAGATCATTTGCATCAGGCGCAGGCACATCATCAGGACGACGTGTATTGCGAGCAAGCAAAAATATATTCCATGTGAATGCAGTATCACTAGTATCTTCAGTCTTAATGATATGACCGTCAGTATTTTCAAAGATTGGGTTTGCTTCACTCACCGCACCTGCCCCATCATCTTTTCGATCATTATTGGTGAATGCCCAAAACACCTCCCCTTTAGTACCGACAGTTGCCCACTCAGGTCGGTCCATCGGTGTGGCACCAACTAGATCGGCTGCTAATCGAGAATTAACGAGAATTTCTCCTTGATCATTGAAATTCGCAGCCAATGTTGGATTAGCCATTGAAAGCTCAATCCATTCACCCGTACCCAGACCATCATTGCCGTCAGCACCTTCATCAAAACGAGCGACATACAGTGTTCCGTGATCTAAAGGACTTTCCTTATCAAGCAAGTGTTCACGCCAGGCTCTATCCGACACATATTTATAGCAATAGTCACCACGCTGATCATCACCCATATAACAGATCGCACGCTCATCGAACTTCTCAGGCACAAAAGCCACTGCCTCATGTTTAAAACGTCCTAATGCGGTACGCTTGGTAGGCACATCTTTTTTATCAAAAGGATTAATTTCAACACACCAACCAAAACGGTTACTCTCATTGATATACATAGGGTTGGTTTGATCAAAGCGGTCATCGAAAACAAACCAGCTGTAACCAAATCCAAAACTATTTAAACCATAACGTGCTTGAGCTTCATTCGGGATAAATTCACCATTAGCACCAAAGTAACCATTAAAATTCTCTTCACAGGTAACATAAGTGCCCCAGGGAGTAGGACCTGCGCCACAGTTATTGACTGTTCCCAAAGTTGGGTTACTTGCGGGATTTACAAGTAACTCACTATCCGCAGCAGGGCCTGAAAATTTGACAGGTGAGTTTACGGTAATGCGACGATTTCTGGAGCTATTAAATACTCGCCAAAGACCATCAGATTTATTTTGGAAAATACCAACCACAGAAGCACCATGAACCGCCTGAGATATGCGCACATCCTCGAGTGAGTCTGGTGCTGATTTGCCTAAAACATGAGAATTTGTCCCAAACTCGTGATTTATACAGAGAAAACCTACGCGACTACTTAATGGAATTTTACCAATTAAACGCTTAAGAAATTTTGCAAATTTTGGCTTTTGTTTTAATCGTCGATAAATTTTCATGTCAAAAGCAAGTGCGCGCTTTTGATTAACAGGAAAGAACCACATTCCATCATGTCCAATACCTATTTGCTTTTCTGCTTCAGTAGAAGTTGGACGATTTTCAGGATCACCTGTAAATTCAGGTACACCAATATTTGATTTAATTGGTGTGCCCCACGGAATCAAGGGCTGGAATTGATAATCACTTGAAATTGTTACATCAATACCTTGAGCCGCATTCACCTCTTCTGTTGTTAATGGAGCAAAATCGACGAGTGCTTGATTATAATTTTTACCCCAATGATGATTACCATAGTGGGCCGAAGCTGTTGACGATGAAATATAAGTTGCACCGGCTGCTGCAAGTGATCCTTTAAGTACTGAACGACGTGACATGGTTGCATTCAATACATCGCTAAAAGGTCTGTTATTACTAGGATTGGTTGAAATATTTTCTGAATCGTCCAAAGCTATTGACGGCTCATCATGAGTTTTGCGAGTCATGGCTTCTCCTTGAGAATTAATTGGCTAGACTGTAATTTTTGGAATCTGACACGATTAAAACGAATTACTGATTGCTTAAAAGTGTCAGGCATAAAATAATAAATTCCATGCATTACAAAGCCATTTAATTCATGTTAAAAACTCATGTAATTTATGTGACGAACTCATGTGATTTATGTGACAAATTAATAAAGACTCATGCATTTTGCTTAAGTTTAAGACATAAAATGTAAAAATAGTTTCTCAAAAAACATTTCCATAGTCGGTCTTAAACTAGGCAGTGTGTTATCGTTCCTGGGTTCATTGCAAAATGTGGCAATCGCATTTATGGAATAAAGATCAAGCGGGTTTTCGCATAACCACTATCTTGGCATAATACTCGCGCATTCAAACCTGACCGATCATTAATAACGTAAGGGGTACATTATGAAAATTAAAGTTTTACTAATTATACTGCTAATAAGCGGCTCAAATATTTCACTGGCAGATAAAAAGCCACCTGAAAATGCGCTCCCCTTATCCGAAATCATCCTAAGCCTTGAAACTCAAGGCTATGCACCCATTGTCGAAGTCGATCTTGACCGTGGCGTATGGGAAATAGAAGCCTATAATAATGGCGAAAAACGGGAGTTAAAAGTGAATCCTACAAATGGGGACATCATCTCAGACAAACTTGATGATTAGTCCTTAATTCACATAATCATACTATGGCTTGGTTATACTTATTATTAGCTGGTTTATTTGAAATTGGTTGGCCAGTTGGTCTTAAGATGGCGCAAGCCAGTGATACTCGCATTTCGGGTGTCATCATTGCCGTTGTGTGCATTGGTATTAGTGGTTTCTTATTATGGCTTGCGCAAAGAGATATACCGATTGGCACGGCTTATGCGGTTTGGACGGGCATTGGTGCAGCAGGGACTTTTCTGGTCGGGATTTTTTTCTATGGAGATCCGAGTAGTTTAACCCGTTACCTTGGGATTATTTTAATTATTGTTGGCGTCGCGATGCTTAAACTTTCACACATCTGAGTCAGCACACAAAAATATGAGGCTCTAATATGTTTATGCTGCGTTTATCGTTATTGCTCGTTGTTTTCGTTGATGTCATGGGGCAAGGTTTAATCTTTCCTATCATTAACACTTTAATCATTGATCCTTCGAGTACATTCTTACCGCACGATACGCCTCTTGGCACACGAGAAATGATGTATGGCTGGTTAGCGGGTATTTTTTATATATTTTGGTTCTTTGGCGCTGCGTACATTTCAAAGCTTTCAGATTATATTGGCCGAAAAAATGGCATGGTAATTTGCTTAATTGGCGCGTTAGCTGGTTACATATTAACTGCGATTGCAATAGAAATTTCAAATTATTACTTATTATTGGCGGGACGAGCAATCACTGGTTTTACTGCAGGTAACCAGCCGATTGCACAGGCTGCTTTTATTGACATCAGCAAAGACGATAAACAACTCACCAGTAATATGAGTAAAATTGTCGCAGCACTTGCGCTTGGTTTAGTGGGCGGCCCACTCATTGCAGGCGTATTGAGTGACAGCGCAATTATTGGTTCTTATGCGACATTAGAACTTCCCTTTTATTTTGCAGCATGTTTAGTACTGATCACATTATTCTCAGTGGTCATATTTTATCATGACGCCAGTGATGAGCGTCGTAAAATAGACTTCGGTGTCAATGAAGTTTTCCTTAATCTCTGGCGATTGCGTGGTCGCAGCACTATTATTAAAATTTCCGCAGTGTGGTTCTTCTTTGAAGTAGGCTTGAATTCATTTTACATCTACATAAATGATTACACGATTGAGCGATTTCAATTCACCACATTTCAAAACAGCATGCTAATGATCGTCATAGGCTTATCTATGGCTTTCTCCAGTATTATGCTGACTGGGAGTCTCACGTCACGATTTCGAAAGATTCCCATAGTGACCGGGTCCATCATTGTGATGTCAATTTCTATTGCAATATTTATGTTGAATAACAACTCCGACTTCACCTATCTATTAGTGATACCGATTTTAGTTGCCTTTGGTGTTGGATATCCCGTAATGCTCACACTCTTTTCTGCCAGCGCTAATAAAGATGAGCAAGGCTGGGTAATGGGTGTTTCAATTGCTTTATTTACACTTGGCTCAGGGATGATCTCAATACTGGGTGGCACACTTATGGCTGTTAATATCAACTTAACTTTTACTGCAGGCATTATAAGTTTTTTTATTGCGCTCATTTTAATTGCAACTTTTTGGCGCCAATCGGATGTAAAAGCACTCGACACTCAATAAGCTATTAATTCACTTTAGCAATTTTCAAGTATGAATCCTGTTCTTGCATCAGTACTGCTGTTAATTTGCAGCAATGTTTTCATGACTTTTGCATGGTACGCACACCTAAAAGAACTTAATCACAAACCCTGGATTATTGCTGCACTTATTAGCTGGGGGATTGCATTACTTGAATATTTATTTCAAGTACCCGCCAATCGCATTGGTTATACAGTATTAAGTGTTGGACAGTTAAAAATAATCCAGGAAGTCATTACCTTATCTGTATTCGTTCCTTTTTCTCTGATGTATTTAAAAGAACCGCTTAAACTTGACTACTTATGGGCTGGCTTGTGCTTAATGGGTGCTGTGTTCTTTATGTTTAGAGATAAAATTAATTAAATGAACACCGCTTATTTGACCTTTATCCTGGCTAGCGAGATACTATTTGTAGATTCTATACAGGAGTTCCATTTATGCTTACTGTTGAAATAGATAAAAGCAAAGGTATCGCTATACTTTCACCAGATGGCGCATTGACCTCTGGTGATTTTGAGAATGTCAGCAATACTATAGATCTCTACATTGAAGAATCTGGACAACTCAATGGAATTGTTATTCATAGCAAATCTTTTCCGGGGTGGGACTCTTTTGCCGCACTTTGTTCGCATCTGAAATTTGTCAAAGAGCATCATAAAAGTCTTTCAAATATTGCTGTTGTCACAGATTCAAGAATTGGTAACTTTGCTGAATCTATTGCAGGCCATTTTATAAACTCTACTGTCAAGTTATTTCCTTATTCACATTTAGATGAAGCTAAAGAATGGGCATCAAATACTTCAAGCTGTGACTCAGAAAATTTATCGGGCATATTTAATGTTACCGTTTGCGGTGAAAATCGACTTGATATAGAGCTTACTGGAAAATTAAGTGCTGAAGATATGAAAGTTGCGCTCGACGAACTCTTGGGTAAATCAGAAAATGTTAAACAAGGAAGAATGCTCTATACAATAACTAATTTTGATTTCCCTTCATTTGGTGCGATTGGAGTTGAATTGTCACGTCTACCAGAATTGATACGCATGATTAAAAAATACGATCGATGTGCAGTGCTTGCAAATGAAAATTGGATCAAGAATATTAGTGAACTCGAAGGCTTTCTTTTTCCAGGACTAGAAATTAAAGCGTTTAACTTAAACGAAAAAGAAATCGCAGAGGCTTGGCTTGCAGTCAATTAAACAGGAGCAAATTTGATAAACAGATATACCGATCATGCTGCGAATGAACGTACCTACCTAGCTTGGATACGCACATCAATCGCTATAATGGCATTTGGTTTTCTAATTGAAAAATTTGATCTATTTATTTCTTATATGAATGATTCCATTGGCAGAACAACTAATATAGATGCATCTATTTCAGCTGAACTTGCTGGTCTAGGGTTGATATTAGTCTCAACAATAATGATAACTGCATCAACAATAAGATTCTTCATGCATCAGAGAGCAATTGAGTCGGATAAAGAAGTTCCCTATAGTGCAAAGCGAACAAATATTGTATTGTCTATTTTGATGATTTCGTTAGCCATTTTCTTACTGACTTATTTAGGTCATCAAATCTCGACACTGAGTTAGTCCTCAAGCTCCAAGCCTACGTGCAGTTTGAGATTACGCTCTTGCACTTCCTTACGCATTTTACTTCGCATTTTCCCTGCTTCATATAATTTTTCTTCTACTTCAGACGTTAATTCTAATCTTGGGACTTGTTGTGACTTACCATGCTCATCAACAGAAATCATAGTAAAGTAACATGAGATAGCATGATACTTTTCTTTTTCTTTAATTTTCTCTCCCTCTACACGTATTCCTATTTCCATAGAAGAACGACCGACATAATTCACGTGACATTTAAACGTCACCAAATCACCTACTCGAATGGGTGCTTTGAAAATCACATGATCAAGTGCACCTGTCACGACATAAGTTTTACAGTACCTGGAAGCACATGAAAAAGCGGCTTCGTCCAAAAGCTTTAAAATAGTACCCCCATGTACTTTTCCTGAAAAATTGGTCATATCAGGTGTCATGAGGCGGGTCATGAATAGCTTTTTTTCTTGTTTGAAAGTCTTGTTGGTAGAGTCAGTCATGGTTACTCCGTAAGCAAAATAGATGCGCCATTAAATTATGGGATAACTAAATCTTTTTTAAATTCATACACTTAGGCACTATTGTAAAAAATGCTAACTCGATCGTGCAATCGATTAAATGAAATATATCAATTTTGACCTGACTTAAATATTCAAATTGTCTTAGACACCCAAAAACTAGGCTTATTTACCATATTCGTGATTACACTTAAGATACAATAAATTGAATTTAAACCAGTTTGTTTGTCTTACTCTAAAATAACTAACCCATAATATAATCGTGATCAAAATAATAAATCGCAATTTCATTGCCATTACACTAGTACTGTCATTCACCTCTGTCAGTACTGCTACTGAAGCCACTGCTCTATCGCCATCAGATGATCACGAACGTGTGAGCGATATCATCACTGATTTTTTAGGGCGGTATCATTATCGAAGAGTCCAACTTGATGATGATTTTTCTCAAGTCGTCTATGACACATATCTTTCTACACTTGATCCGACAAAAAGTTATTTCCTTGAATCCGATATTCTTGGCTTTAACCAATATGAGTTTGCATTAGATGATGCATTACAGAATGATGACTTAATACCTGCTTATGAAATTTTTTCAATTTATCAACAGCGCGTTAATGAAAGAATTGACTATGCGCTTGAGCTTATTGAAAAAGAAGATTTCGACTTTACTATAGATGAAAGTTTTCAAATTAGTCGCAAAGACGCTGATTGGCCAAGTTCCGCTGAAGAACTGGATGACCTTTGGCGCAAGCGTATTAAGAATGACGTATTATCTTTAAAGCTTGCAGATAAAGATCCAGAGTATGTCAAAGAAACTTTAACTAAGCGCTATGAAAATATAAAAAAACGTAGCAACCAAATTGATGAAGATGACATATTCCAGCTATATATCAATTCATATGCCACTTCTATAGATCCTCATACAAGTTATTTGTCACCGCGAACATTTGACAACTTTGAAATTCGCATGAGTCTCTCTTTAGAAGGTATTGGTGCATTACTACGCACTGATGGTGATCACACAATAGTTGAACGCATAATTCCTGGCGGTCCTGCTGATCTAAGCTCACTGTTACATGCCAAAGATAAAATAGTCGGAATTGCACAGCAGGATGATGAACGTTTTACGGATGTTATTGGCTGGCGCCTAGAGGAAGTTGTAGATCTTATTCGTGGACCTAAGGACACAGTAGTGCGCTTGCGTATTTTACCTGGAAGCAAGGGTCAAGCAGCAGCGGTCGAAGAAATTGCATTAACACGTGATGAAATCAAACTAGAAGAACAAGCAGCACAGAAGACCATCTTGGATATTGATGATCAAGGAAGCAACAAAAAAGTAGGTGTGATTACGGTGCCTACTTTTTACTTAGATTTTGCCGCTTACCAAGCAGGTGATAAAGATTACCGCAGCACAACTAAAGACGTTCAAAAGCTACTCGAGGAATTACAACAAGATGGGATTGATTCTCTTGTATTAGATTTACGCTCTAATGGTGGTGGCTCGCTCATTGAGGCTACTCAGCTAGCCGGCTTGTTTATTAGAAAAGGCCCCATTGTTCAGGTGCGCGATTCAAGTGGGCATATTGATATACAAAGCGACACTAATTCTAAAATCTCTTATCAAGGTCCAATGGTTGTCTTAGTTGATCGCTTTAGCGCATCAGCCTCAGAGATTGTTGCTAGTGCATTACAAGACTACGGACGCGCAGTCATTGTGGGAGAGACTACTTTCGGCAAAGGTTCTGTGCAGCAACTTATCGATTTAAATCGATATGCGGGCAGCTCTGATAATAGTCTAGGACAGCTTAAAGCAACAATAGCACAGTATTTTCGTGTTAACGGCGAAAGCACACAACATCGTGGTGTAGTGCCCGATATTTTATTTGAAGCAAGCTATGATGAAACTCAACATGGCGAAAGCAGTTTAGATAACGCATTACCTTGGACTAAAATCACGCCCGCAAAACGTCCTCATGATCAAATTTCTTCTGACATCATCAAAATCCTTGGCACACAGCATGATGAGCGTGTCAAAGAAGATGAAAAATATCAATCTCTTGTTAACTTGTATAACCTAAATGAAGAACTTCAAAATCGGACAGATGTTTCATTAAATCGTGCTGATCGTGAGAAATTATTTACTCAGCTTGAAGAAGATCGCAAAAACTATGAGATGCTAATTGGCATTTATAAAGAAGATGAAGAAGATGAAGAAATAGTGGTAAGCGATATTGAGCCAAAAGACGAAGAAGACTATGAGAATGATATTCTGCTTAAAGAAGCTGCCTACATCTCTGCAGACTTACAAAAATACTGGAATCAAGACAAGCAAATGATGATTGTTGAACGCTCCAGTGATGAGGCCATTCTTCAATAAGCTAAATTACCGACCATAACATTTTAATACTAATTAGCACTAAGAATAGTGCAAATACTTTTTTCAAAGTCGGCACTGATAAATTGTGCGCCCATCTTGCTCCAATGGGTGCGGTAAAATAACTTGCCAATGAAATCAGAAGTACCGCCGGCAAGTAAATAAATCCATACAAATATGATTGCTTATCACTAACATCCCAACCATTTATAACATAACCTATTGTCCCTGAAACTGCGATTGGAAATCCGACTGCGGCTGAAGTTCCTATCGCTTTTTTAAGCGGTATGTTATGCCATGCCAAAAAAGGCACAGTCAATGTACCTCCCCCGATCGCTACAATCGCTGAAATTAAACCAATGCCTGAGCCAGCGAAGAAAATAGGTACTTTACCTGGAATTTGTCTAGAGGGTGCTGGTTGAAAATTTAAGAACATCTGCACCGCAACATATGAAATAAAACAAGTAAAGAATATTGCTAGAACCTTAGAGCTTACATGTGCAACAAAATAAGTTGCTAACAATGAGCCAAGAATAACTCCAGGCGCAATACTTTTTACAATTGGCCAAATAACACTCTGTCTCTTGTGATGCGCAAAAAGGCTTGAGAGCGAGGTCCCAATAATAGAAGCCATAGACGTGCCTAACGCAACATGAATCACCATTTCAGCAGGCACACCTTGCATAAGAAAAAACGTGGTGAGTATGGGCACCATAATCGCACCACCGCCAATGCCAAATAATCCCGCTGCGAGACCAACTACGATACCAAGCAGAATGAAAATTAAAATTGATTCTACGGATAGCAAGAAATTAATAAGCGCTATTCAGCGCTTCAAATATCTGAAAGCCTGCAATATAGGTTCCGAAAACCGAGCCCAAGGTGCTTAATAGAAATACAAGAAACAATCTCGCCACACGATTAGAGCGCCAACCTGATAACCTGGTAGTGTCTTGTTTTACTGTTTCAAAATCTTTGATGGTGGGCTTACGGAGATATAATTCAACTGCAGAAGTAACAACGCCAGCACCTATGGTTGGATTTAAAGAGGTTATCGGTGCTGCAAAAAATGCAGTTAACACTGTCAAAATATGAGCTCCCGCAATAGCTGCACCCAATGCTGACAAACCACCGTTAATTAATATCCAATCTATTACTAGATTCCAACCTAGTTCAGAGCTTTTACTAAAGCCAAAAGCAAAGCCTGACAATATTAATGCAACAATGGCCCAAGGAATAATTTTTCCATAACCTTTACCTTTAGGAATAAATTCTAATTCTTTAATTTTCTCTTGTGGTTGTTCGATACCTTCAATTAAATGTTGCTTAATACCAGCCAAGTGACCAGCGCCTACCACTGCGAGAATATTTTTACCTTCATTTTCTTCCGCAAGTGTTCCAAGCTTAGCCGCCATGTAAATATCTCGCTCTGCAATCAGCGGATGAAATAAATCATAAGCGGAATCAGCAAACTGCGAAAAAGTGCTTTCTAGCATATCCCCAGATTTTAGCTTCTCAATTTCTTCCTCGCTGACTTTTTCATTACTTAATACACTAGCAGCCAGACCTGAAATAACATAAATTTTTCGCCACCAAGGGATGCTTTTATAAACACGTTTTAAGGTTACACCCACATCCCGATCAATCAGCGCTAATTCTAAACCCTGCTCATTTACAAGCTTCATTGCCACACGCATTTCCTCGCCGGGCTGGATACCAAACTGCTCAGCCAAACGCTGCTGATATGCGCCCAAAGCTAAACTTGCGGCTACCATACTAGCTTTCTTAGATTTAATAACTTCAAACAAGTCCATATTGGCCAATGAATTAGGATTGACGATAGATTGATGACGATTATCACAAAGCTCGATAGCGACAATATCGTATTTTCCTGAATGAACTAATTCAGCAACGGCATTGGCGCTGGCTTTAGAAACATGAGCAGTGCCTAAAATAGTGATGTGTGTGTTATTAACGCTAATCTCTTCTAGAGGTTGCGCTTGCGAAGAATTTTCGGACATTGAATAGTTTTAATACTCTGAATATTTTTTAGAACTACCCTTTACCTTTTCAGTAGGATAGCGATGATGATTGATTGCAATTTTTTCTTTAGTGGCAGCGATTAAGTCGACATCTAACCTTTCACAAATACGTAATAAAAAAATAAAGATATCTGCCATTTCATGACTTACTAGCTGTTTCTTTTTTTCATCGAGCTGATAACTTGAATCTTCTGTACTCCATTGAAAATGCTCAAGCAACTCGGCAGCCTCTACGGATAGCGCCATTGACAGATTCTTAGGACTATGAAATTGTTCCCAGTCACGCTCAACTGCAAACTGTTTAAGTTCAAGCATTAGCTCTTGTACTTCACTGGACTCTGACATGATTATGCTTCTACAGTTTTTAATTCTGGATTTGCTTCCATAATCAAATCTTTTATTGTTAATGCGCCTAACTCACTTTCAACTGCACCTTCAATTCTGTGCAATATCATCTCCGACATGTCTTTTTTCTCAGCTAATTGAAAATTGATAGACGAAAATATCGCATGGCTATTGCGTAATGCAGAATAAGCTTTACTAACAGATAGTTCCTCAAGTGGTGTTGCAGGAATGTATCCACCGCGATCACCTTCTACACGACCTAATATGCCAGCATCTTCATAACATTGAAGCAATTTTTCTAGCGGTAGTTTAGGACACTCAATAATGTCCATAATTTCCTCAATAGTAATCGGAGGATTACGTCGATAATAATTTTCACTGATAATCAATAACAATCCCAATGCAATATGTTCGCGATCATAGTTGTTGAGCACTACCGTTTGGTTCTTAACATGTAGGTATTCGGGATATTGCCGGTAAAATGCAATACTTGAACCAACTAATAAAATTAACCAATTCAAATAAAGCCACATCATAAAAAAGAACAGAATAGCAAAGCCTGCATAAACCGCTGTTTTTGATGATGAAAAAGCAACGACAAGTGCATATGCCCAGCCTACTGTTTGCCATAGTATACCGGCGGCTATTCCCCCTGTTAGTGCCGGAATAAATTTGACTTTAGTGTTTGGCACAAAGGCATATACAAATGTAAATGCTATAATTATGAACAAGTATGGAAGAAGCTTAACAATCAATGTCAGCAAAGTACCAAATGGTTCAATACTGGCAATACTCTGTGTAAAGGAATTATTTAGTAAACTCGCTGTTGCGCCCATCGCAGCAAATACCAATACTGGGCCAACCATTAGAACACTTAAGTAATTACTAAAACGCTCTGTTAGAGACCGCTTTTTACCTATCTTCCAGGTGTAGTTAAATGCTTCTTCTACTTTGGTTAACAGAGAGATCACCGACCAAAATAAGAACGCTAATCCTATTGTGCCAAGTAAACCGACTTTTATATTGTCTACAAAACCAATGACATTTTCTGTGATTTCAGGGGCTTTGTCTCCTAACGTTGAAAACAAATTCATTAAGGCAGGTTCTACTTGATCATGAACCCCAAAGGCTTTTAAAACCGAAAAGCTGACTGCAATTAATGGAACAAAAGAAAGAATGGTAGTAAACACCAGCGACATTGCGCGTAAATTTAGTTGCCCATTAGTCAGATCGGACACAACCAAATAAACAAAGCGACTCAAATTAATTAAGAGTCTTTTCCATAATGGCAATGTTTTGAGATTAGTTTCCCAAATTATCTTGTTAATTATATTTATTATATTTTGCATAAAAATTTAAGATTTTGCACAAACCAGACATTCAGGATCTCGTTGGAGTCGCACTGTTCTGAATTCCATGTGCAGCGCATCTATCAAAAGCAATCGGCCTGATAACAACTCTCCGACATTAATAATCAATTTCACAGCCTCAGTGGCCATAGTTGTCGCGATAATACCAGCCACAGGACCTAATACACCGTTTTCTGAGCAATTCAATTCTTGATCCTCGCCCTGTGGATACAAGCAATGGTAGCACGGAGAATCCTCATTTCTGTGATCAAATATGGTTACTTGGCCTTCAAACCGGATAACCGCACCAGAAATTAGTGGTGTTTTACTTTTTAGACAAAACCGATCATGTCGATAACGAGCTTCGAAATTATCCGTTCCATCAATCACTACATCTGCAGCATCAATCAGACAAGTCAGCTCACCATCTTTGGGTATATAGGTAAAAGTCGAAATTTTAGTTTGAGTATTGAGTTGCTCTAACCTTTCTCTCGCCACATCGACTTTGTATCGACCAATATCTTCAACTCCAAACAAGACTTGTCTTTGCAAATTTGAAGTCTCAATGATATCGGGATCAACGATAGTTATTTTGCCAATCCCGGAAGTCGCTAAGTATATAAGTGCTGGACAACCTAATCCTCCCACACCAAGCATCAAAACATGTGACGACAAAAGCTTTTGCTGACCAAGCACATCAATTTGCGGCAACATGATTTGCCGACTATATTGCAATAGATGCTCGTCGCTGAGATCTTTATTCATTACATTTTATGCAGTAGAGCCAGCTATTCCGATCAAAAGAAGTTTACGACTTACTGAATTTATTTTTTACCTTCGTTGAATTTAGCCAACTGCTCAGGCGTCGCTTCACTCTGGTACTTATCTTTCCATTCAGAATATGGCATGCCGTATACTACCTCACGCGCCTCATCATAGTTGATCTCTTGCCCCCTTTCTTCGGCAGCCGCGACATACCACTTCGAGAGACAGTTTCGACAGAAATCAGCAAGATTCATAAGGTCGATATTTTGAACTTCGGTCTTAGAACGTAAATGTTCAATCAATCTGCGATAAACTGCCGCTTCTATTTCAGTTTTAGCCTGATCATCTATATTCATGATTACTTAATTCTCCATATAATATTGTCACTATGAATAAACATAATAATACCGCAGGTTTAATACTCGCAGGTGGAAAAGCACAAAGAATGGGCGGAAATGATAAAGGTCTTGTTCAACTAAATGGACGGCCAATGATTGAATTTGTGATTAATGGGCTAAAGCCACAAGTCTCAACCATTTTTATCAATGCTAATCGAAATATGGATACCTATAAACAATATGGCTTTGATGTGCTGGAGGACCAGCTTAATGATTTTCAAGGCCCTCTCGCAGGCTTTGCTAGTGGTCTAGATCATTGTGAAACCGACTACATTGTTACCGCACCTTGTGATGGACCTTTTGTATGTGCCGATTATGTTGACCGATTACACATAGCCGCAAATGATGAATCATCCTTAATTAGTGTCGCCCATGATGGAAAACGTTTGCAACCCGTCTATGCATTGTTGCATAAATCGCTAAAGACAAGCCTGCTAAAGTTTTTAGAATCTGGAGACCGTAAAATTGATCGCTGGTATGAGCAAGAACATTACGCAAAAGCTGATTTTACAGATGCCCAAGAGATGTTTGCCAATGTGAATACACCTGATGAACTCGCACTGGTGAGTAAAACATTAGGACATTAAAACAGTGGCAATCAAAGAATTTCCAACCCCTATTTTAGGATTTTGTGCATTTAGTGGAACAGGCAAAACCACTCTACTAACCAAACTAATCCCGATACTTGCTGATAAAGGTTTGCGACTGGCGATCATAAAACATGCACATCATGAATTTGATGTGGATAATCCAGAAAAAGATAGTTACAAATTGCGTCACGCGGGTGCCACTCAGATGCTGATTTCCTCTGCTCGAAGATGGGCCTTAATGCGGGAGCTAAAAGAAAGCGAACATGAATTCACTCTGCAAGAATTACTTGAGCAAATTGATCATGCAAATTCAGATCTGGTGTTGGTGGAAGGTTTTAAAAAAGAAGCTTTCAACAAAATTGAGTTGCATCGACCTCTGCTTGGACATCCATTAATGTGTGGATCAGACACTAATGTGATTGCAGTAGCAGTCGATGATGATGTGAATACACCGGAGCATTTACCTCGATTAGATTTGAACAATCCGCAAGAGATCACCGACTTTATCTGTCGGTATTTCGACCTATAAAAGCCCTAAGTCTGTGCAAAAAAGCACAACTATTAATTCAATGCTTTCCTATCACACGTAGTATTGTAGAATAGCTGGCCTGTAACGACTCATAACTGGATTACATCGAGTCATCGTAGTCCATATAAGTATAAATAACAGTAAGTTATATAAATTTCTTAAACTTATTTAATATGTCTACCTTAGTTTTGACATAAAGTTTTATTGTCAGATTAGACATCATCATTAACTAATTTTACGGACGTTGATTTAGAATCCAGGAGGGCTTTTTTACATGTCTAGCGAATCAAAGAAAACGGTTACCATCACCGATAATACCAGCGGTAAGCAAGCTGATTTGCCTATACTCGATGGCACTCAAGGTCCAAGCACCGTCGACATTCGCTCACTCTACAAAGAACTTGGTTACTTCACTTTTGATCCCGGCTTTGTTTCTACAGCAAGCTGTGAAAGTAAAATTACATTTATTGATGGCAATAAGGGTCACCTCGCTTACCGTGGCTATCCTATAGAGCAACTTGCGCACTCCAGTAACTACGATGAAACCTGTTATTTACTTCTCTATGGTGAGCTTCCTACTAGCGATCAGTTAGATAACTACAAAGCCTCAATTAAAGAACACAAACTTTTGGATGAAAAAATGCGTCGCTTCTTCTTGGGATTCCGCCACGACGCACATCCTATGGCGATGATGGTCGCATCGGTGGGTGCATTAGCAGCATTTTATCCGGATATTGATGTTCATGATCCTGTAGCGCAGGAATTGGCCGCACACCGATTAATTGCAAAAATGCCTACCATTGCTAGCTGGTGCTACAAATTTGCTCTTGGGTTACCTTTCAACTATCCAAACATTGATCTTGATTACACAGGCGACTTCTTACATATGCTATTTAGTTTGCCAGGTCGATTGCATACACCCAATCCTACGATGGAACGCGCAATGGACTTAATTTTAATCCTACATGCTGACCATGAACAAAACGCATCAACTTCAACTGTCCGCTTAACGGGTAGTTCTGAGGCTAGCCCGTTTGCTGCATTATCTGCTGGCATTGGCTCTCTTTGGGGCCCTGCTCATGGCGGCGCTAACGAAGCCGTAATTCGTATGTTGCATGAGATTGTCGAGTCAGGAAAAGATCTATCGCATTATGTAGCACGCGCGAAAGATAAGAACGATCGATTCCGTCTGATGGGCTTTGGTCATCGTGTTTACAAGAACTATGATCCTCGCGCCAAGATTATCCGCCAAGTATGTCATGATCTATTGGCAGAAATGGGTGAGGATAATCCTAATCAGCCTTTATTAAAGACGGCGATGCAGCTTGAGAAAATTGCCCTTGAAGATGAATACTTCATTGAGCGAAAGCTTTACCCTAATGTAGATTTCTACTCAGGGATTATTTTCCAAGCAATTGGCATTCCACTTAATATGTTTACCGTGCTGTTTGCACTTGCTCGTACGGTTGGATGGTTAACTCACTGGAAGGAAATGATGAGTGATCCACATGGCAGAATTGGAAGACCACGCCAGCTATACACTGGATATCAACAAAGAGATTACCTCGATATCAATAAGCGATAATATAAAGCCAGGTGAAAAACCTGGCTTTTTTAATTATATTTTAGAAAAAAATTCTGACACAACTGGAACAAAGTGTTCCGCATCTACAAGAAAAGAATCGTGTCCGTTAATAGAATCTAGCTCAACATAATCAACTGGGTGGCCAGATTTTTCTATACCAGTCGCAATCTCTTGCTGTTGATGCACAGGAAAAAGAATATCCGTTGCAACGCCAATGACTAAAGTTCTTTTTGCTTGAATTTTTGCAAGTCCTGCATTGACTGAACCCCCATGCTCCGCAACATCAAATAAATCTAGTGCACGCGACAAATAGATATAACTATTGGCATCAAAATTTTTAACAAATTTTTGTGCGTTGTATTCGAGATAAGACTCAACCTCAAACTCTATTCCAAATCTATCGTCCGTTTTCTTGTCGGGTGACACACGCGCACGATTAAAGCGTTGATGCCATTCTTCCGCTGCACGATAAGACATTAATCCCAATTTACGCGCTAGCACCATGCCGCTGGTAGGTACTTGTTCTGTTGGATACTTTCCATGTTGAAAGTCAGGGTCGCAACGAATGATTTCGCGCTGCAAAGAACGCACCGCAATGGTAAAAGGTAAGGCACGGGTGGCAGCCGAAATCGTAACCAAATGATCTACTTCTTTTGGATACATAAGGGCATAAGCTAAGGAACACATTCCACCCATTGAGCCACCGACAACAGTATGTACATGATCGATACCCAAATCATGCAATGCATGATGTGCAGACTTAGCGATATCCTCGATGCTTAAGTCAGGAAAATCTAATCCGTATACTTGACCAGTTTCAGGATTAATCGATGATGGACCGGTCGAACCGAAGCAACTTCCTAATGAATTAACACAGACAACATAAAAATTATCTGTATCAATAGCTTTTCCTGGACCAATCATGAATTCCCACCAGCCTCGTGAGGTATCAAGCTCGGAAGAACAAGCATGTGCCGATGGTGATAAACCACCAAACACCAGCACTACATTATCGTGATTATCGGAGAGCTTTCCCCATGACTCGTAAGCAATCTCAACTTCTTTCAAAATTCCACCACGATGCATAACAAAATCACCCGTGCCGTAATCACCACGCAAGGTGATGAATTTAGTAGCATCTGTTGTACGCCGATGATTGGGATTGATAGCTGCTGCAGTTGAACTCATGACTTTAGAATTATGAGATATATTATTGAAATTTAGGCTAATTATAGCGAGTTTGTAATATTTTTTGAGAATTAATCTGGGTTCTTAAGTTGCTGGATATGAGCAATAACTACCATTATCAATAAAGCAATGAATAAAATTAACGTTTGCTGCGGAATCGTTAGCCCCAAGAAGGTCCAACTCACTTCCGCACATTGACCAGACCCCGTAAATATTTTTTTTATTACATCGCTTAAAGGGAAAACGTCTAGCATATAGCTCAAATCAGGCCCACATTCAGGCACCAAATCGGGAGGTAAGCCTTGTAACCAAATATGTCTCGCGGCAACCCCAATCCCAATCAAACTAAACAAACTAGCAATGGCTGAATATACCCAAAGCATTAGGCCTTTAGGGTTATGCGCGATCGCAATAAGACACACAGCGCCAATGACGACTAAAATACCTCGGTCCACCATACATAAAGGACATGGCTCAAGATATAAGACACCTTCTAAATAGTAAACAGCAAAAATTAATGATGCGATAATTATTAGTACTATGAATAAATTTATTAGTCGGTACATTAATTTATCATTTTTTAAATGAGCGTAAACGTTGATAAAGCTGAAAGTTTTGAAACAATGGAGTCAACAACACAAAGAAACCAATACCCACTGCGTTGGCAACTATATCGAGCATAGACATTTCTCTGCCCGGCACAAAGCTCTGTAGATATTCAATCATGCCACTATAGAATAATATCATGGCAGCTTTTATGATTAAAAACTTACCTGACTTCCAAGAGAAATCACAAGCTAGCATTAGTGAAAAATAGGCAATTGCATGAATTATTTTATCATTAAAATGTATAGCGGCTTCAACGCCAGATGGCATCAACGATAAGCCTAATGACAGACCTATCAACGATATAAACGCCAACCTAAATAGAATTTGAATCACTTAAAACTGTCCTGAATAAACAATTTACGAATTACTCAAGGCTAACTCGTTGTAACTAGCGATCAACATTTCTAGACTATAAGCTGCATTTGCCGAACTTGGATTCGGGCTGACAAATACCTTGCTATTTGTATCCGACACTTTGTTGATTCCCCATTTCCAATCATCATTTATACCATAGGCATACTTCATAAAGTTATTGATTGCGATTTTGCCATGAAACCAAAGGATATGCGGTCGATACAACTCAATTTTCTCACGTAATATTGGCGCATCCCGTTTATAGTCTTTTGCCCTTAGCTGATTAGCCATCGAACTTGGATACTTAACCACATCTGTAAAACCTATGCCAAATTCATTCAGTAGCGTTATATGCGCCTCGGGACCAGGCACTAATTCATGCATTAGAATTTGCGATCTATTAAAGGCACGCCAAAAACGATTACGTGTATTTGCAAAATAATACCCCTTTTCTATTGACGGGATTGACGGATTCAAGCCCACAGATAACATCTTCAAGTTATAGTCGATATAATCAGGCAGTGTCATATTTGAAAATTATAACGTCAATTAGATAACACAAGCGGAGTATCACAGTGAGTAAAAGCTACGAAATTATGACAATGGAATTGGGACCAATGGAAAATTTTGTCTACCTCATAAATGATCTAGAAAGCAACCGCGCAGCGATAGTCGACCCTGCATGGGAAGTTAGCAAAATCATCGACTATGCAAAATCAAAAGATATAAAAATTACCGACATTTTACTCACTCATAGTCACCATGATCATATAAACGGAGTTGAAGATGTTTTGAATGAATACGATGCAGAATTGCACCTATTAAAAGCTGAAGCAGAGTTTTGGCAAGCAGACCTTGACAAGCCATCGATACACCATGGGGGAGACACTCTTTCACTTGGGGACACATCGATCCAGATGTTGCATACACCTGGACATACTCCAGGCTCAACTTGTTATATGTTGAACGGCGATATCATTACTGGTGATACTTTATTTGTATTTGGCTGCGGTCGTTGTGACTTACAAGGAGGAGATCCTGAGCAAATGTTTGCCACCTTAAAAAAAATGAAAACTGAATTGTCTCCCGATACCATCATACATCCAGGACATAATTACGCAGAAAAAACGACATCCACCATCAACGAACAAGCTGAGGGGAATCCTTTTATGCATTTTCATGAATGCAGTGAATTTGTTGAATACCGAATGCATTCACATGATAAAACACGCAATACCCCTTACCATCCAATCTTAGCTAAAGACTTGCTGAAGAATCACTAGTTATTATGAGGGGTTCTAAATTGGCGTTAATTCATTTGAGAAGAAATCTTAGCTAAAACCTCAATCACCTGATCTGATTCCCCTAGATAAGGCGCAATGATCATCGGTATGTCAGGATGATCCCCCTGCATTTCCTTAACTATCCCTGGCACATCCTCTTGCACATGCCGGCCTGCTGACAGGAAATAAGGGAGAATAATAATTTGCGTTGAGCCAGCCTGAATTAACTTTTCTATACCTTCAGGAATTGAGGGTTCTGCGAGCTCTAGAAATGCATGTTCTGTATGGGAGAATTGCTCTCCCACACGCGTGCGCAATAATTGTGCAACGACTTTAATTTCTTCGTTGGAGGCCTTTCGTCGACTGCCATGGGCAACAAGTAATAACGATCTCATGAAATCAATATAGGTTTAAATCTACTAGGGTTCAATACTTTACAAGACAGAGTAATTTTCAGGTCTTTACAATATTTCAACAGGCGTAAAAAAACCCGCAATGCCTAAACAGTGCGGGTCAGCTTCAGAAGGAGAGAAACTACACTGTCTATTATAGGGGTTTGTAAGCAAAAGTCTCGCATTTTATCCCCTCAAAAGGACCGTTTATGAGGATTTTATAGACTAAATTTAGGAATTTACCGATTCTGCGCCAAATTCGATGCTTTTTCGAAGCTCATTAGGATGATAAAACATTAATGCTACCCCCTCAGAATCAACTCGCAATACAATCCCGCTCATTCGGTTTAACTCTTTAACGGAGCCTTCTTCATTAACAAAAATAACCTCAACACGACGCCCTTTTTGCAGATCATGACTTTGTATCTCCAAATAAAGACCCATCTCGCTTACATTACCTTTGCTACATTTTAATGTTTGCTTACCGGCTCTCTTGATGAGAACACAGCCTTCAATTGGCTTACGGGGAGCCCGTGGGTAATCGATAGAATGGCTGGATTTATCAGTCATTTACGGCGTTTCTAGAGTTAGTTTGAGGTCAAGACTACATTATTAAGCACGCTAGATATCTTCAAAACCGACAATGACGCTAGAATCAAGATTGTTCGGTGTATTTATCAGCAATCATCAGCTAGAGTTCTGATCCTCTAACCATTTCTTAAACCTACCCCAATCAGAATTGAGAATATTATCATCTAGAGCTTTATGATTTAAAAAATGTTTTTTTGTCAGCGAATAACTTAGTCTTGGAATTCGGTAAAAAACCACCGCTAAAAGCATAAAAGCCATGCCCACCCAAATAGAAATATCCTGCATAGAAATACCTAATAGCCAGAATAAAGCCGAAATCACTACCAATAAAAATACTAGCCCAATAGTTAGCATACGATTAACATTTAAAAAATATTCTTTTATTTGGTTATTAGATACTGTATCTGACATTATTTAACTCAATTTAAGGTCTAATTGATTGAATTATAATTGAAGGGTTTTGCCTTATAAATATGTCTACCTCACGACGCAATTTTTTAATTGGAACACTTGGTATTTCGGGTTTTATCGTTTTGCAATTCATTTCGGGAAAAAGTAAACGACTTTATCCTGGTGATAATACTATTACAAAACTGGAACTAAGTGATGAAGAGTGGAAAAAACGACTATCTGAAAATGCTTATCAAGTGCTACGTAAGGGTAAAACCGAAAATAGAAATTCAAGTCCTTTAAATAAAGAATGGCGAAAAGGTATTTATGTATGCCAGGGATGTGGTCTTGAGCTATTTACCTCTGACATGAAATATGAAAGCAATACCGGATGGCCAAGCTTCACCTCTCATATCCTGGGACATTTGACCACATACACTGACTTAAAAGCGATTCCTCCTCAACGTGGTTATCGATGTACACGTTGTGGTGGACATCATGGTCATTTATTTATGGATGGCCCGCTACCGAAGGGAGAAAGGTGGTGTAGTAATGGCGCTGCATTAAAATTTATCCCTGCATAAAATTCGCACACAACATAAACTCCATTCTATTGCTATAATTCACGCCGCTTAGACCTATCTAGAACTTCGTATCTCTACTAATATAAAAATCAATTGTTTAAAATATATTTCTAATTAAAAATTTAGTTTTGATATAGCTAGAAATCATACAGAATAATAAACAACCTCTATTTTAAGAGATTAACCACGTGAGGAAATAAGAATGATTAAACCGCATGGAAGTGACCAGCTAACTCCATTGTATGTTGAAGATGCAGAACAGCGTGATGCATTAAAAAAAGAAGCTGAATCTTTACCAAAACTACTTGTTAATTCTGCTGCTGCAGCTAATGCAGTGATGTTAGGTGCCGGTTACTTTACTCCGCTCACTGGATTTATGACAAAAGCTGATGCGCTGTCGATAGCCGACAATATGCATACTGCAGATGGTTTGTTTTGGCCAACACCTGTATTAAATCTCTCTGAGGACATCAGCGCTATAGAGGGCAAAAAACGTATTGCGTTACTCGACCCAAATGTCGAAGGACATCCTGTTGTTGCCATTCAAACAGTCACAGCGATTGAAGAGCTTACGGATGACGAACTTAATCTGATTACGGAAAAAGTTTATGGAACCAATGATAAAGAACATCCCGGTGTCGCAACGTTCACGTCACTTGGTAAGTTTATAATCTCAGGCCCAATTGAAGTTTTAAACTTTAGTTACTTCGAAACCGAGTTTCCAGGTACTTTTCGCACAGCAGGACAAATTCGCAAAGAAATCGAAGAACGTGGCTGGAGCAAAACTGTTGCTTTCCAAACACGAAACCCAATGCATCGTGCTCATGAAGAACTTTGTAAAATGGCTAAAGAAAGTACCCATGCAGATGGCGTTCTGATTCATATGTTATTAGGGCAATTAAAACCAGGTGATATCCCAGCACCTGTAAGAGATGCCGCTATTCGCAAAATGGTTGAACTATACTTCCCAGAAAATACAGTAATGATTACTGGCTATGGTTTTGACATGCTTTATGCTGGCCCACGCGAGGCTGTACTGCATGCTGTATTCCGACAAAACTGTGGTTGCACACATTTCATTATCGGACGAGACCATGCAGGTGTAGGAGACTACTACGGAGCTTTTGATGCACAGACGATCTTTGATGACCAAGTACCAGAAGGCGCATTAGAAATTGAAATATTTCGTGCGGACCATACAGCTTACTCAAAGAAACTGGATAAGGTTGTTATGATGCGTGATGCTGCTGATCACTCAAAAGAAGATTTTGTTTTATTATCCGGGACAAAAGTACGTGAGATGCTTGCTAAAGGTGAAGACTTACCTTTGGAATTTGCGCGACCTGAAGTTGCTAAGATCTTAATGGAGCATTACCAAAACAGCTAAATATATTTAAATTCCACGGCAATATTTTTCAAATTTTACCGTGGAATTAATATTTAGATGAAAGTCATCAAATGTTTACGCATTTTAGTTTCGAACTGACTTAAAGATTCTTGATCTTCAGAGATGACAGCTAAAGTTCCCTTCTTGGTCCCCAGTAGCATACCCTTATATTGCTTATCATCTATTATAACTGACTCATTCACTTTAAGGTGCTGAGGCGTAATAATCATGGTGACAGGTGAGTTTTTACCCTCAAACACAACATGCGCACCTTGCTTACCATTAATGACGCATATTCCTGCTGATGTCGCATCACCAATCCCTGCATCCGCTCTCACACCATGAGGCTTAAGCAGTTTATTCAATTCATCAAGCGATATATCCGTCCTTATATCAAATGCAGCCACATCATACTTAACATGCTCTAGTATTGCATTTGCTAACGCAGGTGGTGAATGCAATGTAGTCGTTGTAAATACAATAAACACGACTAAGACACTAGCAGCCACTGCCAACCACCGAACATTTTCCTTGCGAGATTTCTTCTTACTGAGGTTAACTTCTAACAATACGCGCTCAGCCAAACCTTCAGGCACATCAATCTCAAGTGCTTTCTTCAATGTGCTATTGAATTTCTGCTGTTTGTCATAATACGACTTACATGAAGGACAATCTAAAAGATGTTGCGCAAAAGCTTCACTGTCATCTCTGACATTAGTCGAGATAATCCTTCGCACAGTTAAGCAGTTCATTTCATCCATGTTTACAAAGCGACCTTTTGGTCTTCTTCCTCTTCCAATAGTTTGCGCAATTTTTGTCGAGCTCTGAATACTCTTGTCATGACTGCTCCAGGCTTTGCATCAATAATTTCTGCAATTTCATCACAGGAATATCCACCAATCACTTGTAAGACCAGAGGTTCCGCATAATTAGCGGGTAACTTTCTCAGAGCCTCACGAATTGCCAGGGTATCTATGTTTGCAAAATCATCATCTACGCTAGCCAAGATATCGACCAGTTCATCATCCAAGGTCGTTAATTCAGCTTGTGCACTCTTCTTTTCAAAACGGCGAGCATTCTCACGACGCAAAATAGTAAATAGCCAACTTTTAGCTGCCTTAGTATCTTGCAAGGAGTCTATCGCCCGCCAGGCGCGCAAAAATGTCTCCTGTACCAAATCTTCTGCAATCGCACTGTCGCGACTCAGCCAATAGCCGAAACGGTATAAGTCCTTGGAATAAGCATGTACCATCGACTCAAAACCCTGTTCTTTTGAATCCATGCTGATATGACCGTGTTCTTCTTGAGAATCTTTCATTATTTTCTCAATAACTATACTGCACATTTTGCAAATATTCGCTATACAGTAGCGAAGTATTCACGCTATATTTAAAGAGATCATAAATAATCATGTTGGAGAAGCAGCTATGGAATGTAATGTTGGCGATACGGAGAGAATGGCTAGAATTCTTGTAGGATTAGTCATTATTGGATTGGGTTTATTATTTTCTAGTTGGTGGGGAATTATCGGCGTGGTACCGGTATTTACTGGCATTATGGGCTGGTGTCCTGCTTATCTGCCTTTTGGGATATCTACAAAATAAATATTTGTCTTGTATATATGATCTAAGTTATTGAAAACATGTACAAGACACTAAGTAGGCACGGTACCAAAAAGGCCTGAATTCGCGTATTCTCCACTCCGATTTTTAAAGGCATACGACTTCTGATGCTATTTGCCCCAAGAAGTTTACTTAATATTGGAGAATCAAATGTTTGGATTAGGGAAAAAGAAAGACTTCACAGCAACCATCGTTAATACTGGTCAATCTTTTGAAGTTAAAGGCGGTATTAATTTGCTTCAAGCAGCATTAAATGCTGGGATTGAGTGGCCACACGAATGTCGTGTGGGCAGTTGCGGCTCTTGTCGCGCGATAATCAAAACCGGAAAAATTAAACCGTTAAATGACTTTGCATATGTTCTTGACGGTGATCAGCTCAAAAGCGGCATGGTACTAGCATGCCAATCAAGATTACAGAGTGATATTGAAGTTGAGGTTGACTTTGATCAGGGCGCTATTAATTAATAGTTAAATTAGGTGTTTTGACACAACATTAATGTGCCAAAACATCTTTGCTTTTAACTCATTTCCTTATCAATTTAGAGAGTTTGTAATTTAATAAAGTTATCTCATTGTCAGATAGCAATTCCGCATTTCCTTCCAGATAGCCCATCAAGTCCCTAGGATTCATCACAACAACCTTAGTTGATTCTTTTGGGGATTTTACAAACCACCCTGGAAAAATAATCAAAGGCTTTATAAGTGCTGGAAGTTTTATTTCATTACTAAATTTATCTTCTAATTTGGATGTAATTTGCTTTAAAACTGAAAGCAGATTTGCATCTGGACGATATCCATTCAGCAACATCTCTTCATCGTCATAATCTATAATCGCTTCATTGTTAACAGGAGCATGCCAATTAACAATAGTTATGAGAAAAATGCCAGCACCGCTTACTAAAATATAGTCTACCTTAGCTTTTCCAAAGCTTATATCTTTATAGAGTGTATAACCTCTGTCGTTACTATAGTCTGCCAGCAAACGAGATACATCCGGCTCACCCTTTCTACCCAGCCGGAGAAAGTGAAAATGGTCTTTATATTCAGATATACGATAAGCTGTATAGGTTAATGCCACCAAAAATAACCCAACAAACAATCCTAGCAACGGTGGAGATTGGGTATACCATCGATAAATTTCAAGAGCTAATAATGTCATTAGCATAATTACAAATAATATATATGGTCGCAGTGTCTGCACGAAGCGCTCGCGAATAATCTTGTCCTGATTAGTCACCGAATCATCATCAATTGACTCGTACATATCTGTATTTTGTGAATCTATTTCCATTTTGTTTAAGGCATCCATATAAATTTTAATATTTAATCATTGCTAATGATCGTAATGACAAGTTAAAAGATCAATTAAATTACAGTTAAAGTATCAATTATTTTCTAGATAATTTTACAAAAACTGATGAGCGTGAATAGGGTTTGGTCGAATGGAATAATGCGAGATAGACAAGTTAATTCTGGCTAATTACTTATGTGACCCAGTAGCGAATGTAACGAGTTACATAGAGTAACTAGCCTTTCTTTGGTCGAACTTAAAGCAGAGAAGTTTACTTAGACTTCAATCTTTTCATGTGCAATAACATGTGAAAGAGCATTTTCAAGTATGGAACGTGATTGCGCAGTTGTAGCATGGAGATAGGAATGTAATCTCGCATCTTCAGTGTTTTTGTTTTCACATTCTGCACTATAGACTTCAAATGCAACCAAGCTTTTTATCAAATCAGATAAATGCTTAGGGCACTCACACTGAATAGATGATGATATCCTTGTCAAACTTTCAAGTTGTTTTGAACTGTATCTTCTGGTTGGGATAGATTCCTCAAGGAACACTGTGCCCTCATTAGAGAAGACAATGTTTTTAGAATCTCCTCCGGCTCTGTCAAGACACAACCTCGCCAACTCATAGACATCTATCGATGAGCGTATTGCACTGACTTGTGGGCTTTGTAACTGACTGATTTCCTTTTGAGAACCAAAACCATAAAGAACCACCACATGCCAAGCGCCCGTCTCTTGCAATATTCTAGAAACAAGCTGACGTGTAGATTCATTGACAGTAGGCTTTTCAATAATAGCCACATGGACCACCTCGTTGCGGTACTCTCGACACTGTTCGATAGATTGCAGTTCCGCAACAACTTCTATCCCATCGAAATCTGACATTCCATCAATCACTCTCAGAGGAAAGTCTTCTCCAATGAGTAAAATTCGACAAGATTGATTTTTGTTGAGCGCAGCGGTGTCGCTACTCGCCACGGGGCTTAAATTCATAGAACTCATCTCTATGCTTTTTTCCCATTTGCTTTTCAACTGATCTGGGGACAGATTCGCTATTGTGCTGATTGAATTGCCCGCATCAACAAGATTCTTCAGTAAGAATAGTTTTGATAAATCCTCACTATCGTATATGCGATCTCCTGACATGGATCGTTTAGGGACAACAGCCTGATATCGTCGCTCCCAAGCTCTTAATGTCTCAGTACCAATGCCAGTAATTTTAGATACTGCGCCTATTTTGTATTCGTCATTTGTGATTTCTGTGTTCATGTTTAATTACCCGTAGAGATTTAATACAGATATAATATAAACATGAGGCATATATGTACAGATTATATTATTGATATATCTATACATTATTTGTACAAATATAGCAACCATGTTTGAACTAATATTTCCAATATCATCAATAGCTTACTCAACTGTAATTGTAATGACTTCTGACACTACGGGTGGATTGTGAGGTATGTGCAAGTGATCAGCTAAGATCAATTGCAGAGTATGCTTACCAGGTTCGAGCTCAATCACAGCTTCTGTCTGGCCTCCACCAAAGTGTAAATGATTGGCATCGCTCGGTATGGGCATTTGCAAGTCAATATTATCTACATCAATAAGTAAATGATGATGGCCTGTATTCATAACTTCTATCCCGGCAGGAGCAACCCCCATTCCAGACAAACCGAATACAACCTCAATTTTAGTGCCATTGATAACATCACCATCATTCGGCTCAATAAAATACACTTGTGCACCATCAGGTGAGGAAGAACGCGGAAGTTCATTAGCGATAATTGGTAATCCACAAATTGCTGTAATTAACATCCAAAATATAAATATTTTCACATTAACTCCTTCAAAGAAAATTAAGAATACTAACAATGCAATGAGAGTTTACTCATTATGAATAAGCATTAACAGAATATGATTGCGACAAGCTTTGTAAAATGGAAAGCTTCCAGCGAAGTCTTTGGTCAGAGCAAAAGAAATGAGCTCAAGGGAAATAAATAAACAACTTACTTACTCTAACGGTCTATGTTTCTTTCTTGTGTGATCTCATCCAAATTGCTTGGAAATTCTGCCTCATCAAAATCATACATTTGACTTTCACGATAATAATCAACTACTTTATTGAGTTTCGAGATCAATTCCTGCGTAGTCCAACCCTTAGTTTCTTTTCTTGCATCGAGAAAATCTAATAAGGCTTGTTCATCTGTATTTTTACCAAAATATTCCATATCAAACTATTGATGAATTTACATTGATATAAATGATACGCTCAATAAAAGCGCGCAAATGACCAAATATCCACTATTTGGCTTCGCTTATAGGGAATACATTATGAACATACAGCAACTATTTTTGGATACCATACTTGCGAAGTTTTTCTACCAAGGTAGTTCGCCTTAAGCCTAGTAACTTAGCAGCTTGCGCAACTACACCATTAGTTACCTCTAACGCCTCACGAATGTAGTGTACCTCTAGCTCAGCTATATAACTTTTAAGATTAAAACCCGACTCAGGCAAATGACTAAAATTGCTAGATGCATTCTTTTTAAATATTTCTTGTCGTATACTTTTTGAAGTAACAGTACTCTTTGAATCATGAGTACTATTATATTGATCAATAAAATGCTCTGATGGATATAAAATACTTAGGCCCGCGATTAGATTAAATAAACCTGCAGAATTATCTGGCCAAGAATAACATGAGAGAATTTTTATTACATCGTTAGTTATCGTAAAACTTACATTAGTTTGCTGTCTAATTTTCTCTGTTATTGCACAAATCAGATCCGGCATATCCTCTGCCTCTCTTCTTAACAGCGGCATTGTAATTGAGTAAGGATTTAAGGCTTTATGCAGAGCAGAATTAATTATTTCATCTTCGCTATGCTCTTCGTAATCCATTTGTAATGACGAAATGATTCTTACGTTCAGAGAGGTCTCAGAATGACTGCCGACTTTTTCAAATTTTCTTTGTCTTACTATCTGTATTAATTTCTCTTTGGTCTCAACACTAATCTCAGCGAGATTATTAAGATATATTGTGCCACTATCTGCTAACTGAAGTTGACCATGCTCTGAGTCTCTCGCTGGAGTGAAAGCCCCTTTTACTAAGCCAAATAAATGACTATCAATGTGATCAGATGAGAAATCAGCACAATTCACTGAAATAAATGGTTGAGAAGAACGATCAGACATTGCATGTATAGCTCTTGCCACTAATTCTTTGCCAATACCAGCCTCGCCATCGATTATGACATTTGAATTTGTAACCGCGACTGTTTCAATTTGGCCGCATAGATCTTTGATGGAATGATCATGACTGTCCAATAATAATTTATTCTTACGCCTTCTTGCTGAAGTAGTTGCCGTTTCGTCACATATGGGAGATGAACTAGATTTGTATTCACTACTTTGCATATACATATCTCTGATATGATCCACTTGTATATTTGAAGAGAATCTTAATCAAATAAGCTAACAACGCTAAATTATGTTATTTGAAATTTATCCAATTCCTGCTTGATAATTTCAGAATTTCTAACATTAAAATTTTGACTAATTCATTTAATTCAATATTTTGTATCACAAGACTGATATTATTTCTAAAATCACTTGCTTTAATTATTATCAATATAATAGTTAAAAATTATTATAAATTGGCCATAATAACTATGGCTTTGATGCGGTTATAGTAGCTCAAGGAATAGCTTAGATCTAGTAAATAGGCGCAAATTTTAAGAAATATACCTAACAGTTTAAGAATATCGAACAATGCCAAAATAGTATGCAGGCAAATAAGAGAACCAAAGTATTAAATAATAAAAGAAGTGATCTCACAATAAGCTGTGGTATTACAGAACTATAAAATTATTATAGTTTTGAGACTGTATTTAGCGGAGCTATAAACGCTCAATCACATGCATATAAGAGGGACAAAATAAATTTATCCTTGCTGATAGAAGATTTGTTAAATATTAAATAATAAAAATTACTATGAATAGCAAAATGAAGAATAATATTTGTGATGTAACCTCTTGTGACGATTGATCAAAATAATATTTGGAAAAGCTCCGTCTATGCACTACTGGTGCAAACCAGCCCAGAAATCTTAAAAAGTATAGACTTTAATGTGTCAAGAGATGTATTGGTGGCTGCTAATTTGATTGCAACTAGTAACAAGGAGCTAGCTGCAATCGAATTAACCAATCTTGAAGACAATATTCACCATTTTTATTTAAACCTAGATAGCAAAATTTTTCAGAGCAAGGGAAACTGGGTGTGGGTGAAAGAATTAAAGATATATTACCCTAGAGACTTATTAATTAACGTTAATATTAGACCTCGAATAATTGATATTCCTTATACAAATAATTTTGTATGTGCACATTGGCTATTTAAGCATTTAAGATCTGATATTGTGAATTATCTTGAGACTTATTTATAGTTTCGTTTAAATTCTGCTAATTGCAATGACAAGTCATAAGTTTTCTCTTCAGCAAGAATCTGTAACTCGTTTTCAAGGATATAAAGCACCCAACCAGGACATGGACGAGCACTTACTAATTCAGGAGAAGCACCCCACGACTGCACAGTTCGCGCGGATAGTGGATCGCCTGTAACTGTGGATAATAAATTTGCGATATGACGGGAAGTCTTACCATGAGAGTGCATTAATTTTTTTAATCTAACTTTATTTCTCAGTGTTTCAGTCATATTTATTTGTCAATTGAAAAAAATTGTTACAATTGCCTCCTAAGTAACTGAATTACCATTCTTTTTATAGAGATAATCAGTATAGTTAATTAACCTTAGTTCTTACCAGCCAGTGAGCTAAGGCCAGATCTGGCGACTTTAGTCGCCAGATCGCTATATCCTTATATTATATACATCAATTATTT
>JBCDBX010000006.1:0-38789 GCA_039182865.1 Pseudomonadota bacterium | reverse complement strand
TTCAGCACGTTTACGGACAATACCAATAGCTGCAATTACACCGCCAATCAAAAACAAGAACGGACCTGCCCATAACAACCATGTATGAGGTTTTACTGGTGGATCATATAAGACAAAATCTCCATAACGATCAGACATGAAATCAAGAATCTCTTGGTCAGAACTTCCATTTTCCAACATGTCTTTCACTTCGATTCGAAAATCAACCGCGAGATCTGATGGTGAATCAGCAATCGATTGATTCTGACAAACTAAACATCTCAGCTTTGCTAATATGTCCTGATATCTATCTTCATATTCGGGCGCAACTGTGATGACATCCGCTGATAACGGATAACTAATCACAATAAACAATATGATAATCTTTTTCATTATTGTGTCTGCGCCATAGCGAAATTATTTATGATTGGAACGAACTGTGATTCCCAAATCTCAGGCGTCATTATACCAATTAATTTATGGCGAATAATGCCTTGTTTATCGATCAGAAAAGTCTCTGGAGCACCATAGACTCCAAAATCAATACCAATACGTCCACTTTCATCAAAAACACTAAAAACATATGGATCGCCATATTTCTGCAGCCAGAGAATAGCTGCTTCACGATCATCTTTATAATTCAATCCATAAATAGGAATATTTTTTTGATTTGCTAAGTAAACTAATGCCGCATGTTCTTGCTTACAAGCCGCACACCAGGTTGCCCATACATTCACAAGTGCATAATCGCCTAGTAGTTCTTTATTGGTGACCAATCTTTCAGGGTCTCTTAATGCACTAGCAGAAAAGGTTGGAATAGGTTTACCAACCAAAGGAGACGGGACTAAAGACGGATCCTTAAAAAGACCTACATATAAAAAGCCAGCAAGAATAATAAAAAATACAACTGGAAATAGAGCGCGCACCATTGGATATAATTAAATCTTATCAACAGCTAAAGGAGATTTACTGCTTACTGTCACTTTGCTTTTTTGTGGCCGATAACGTTTATCCATCGCACCTAGTATTCCACCTATTGCCATTAATAAAGTTCCCATCCAAATCCATTGCACAAATGGACGATAATATACCCTCAGCCCCCATTCGTTTTGACTAACAGCCTCACCTAACGCAACATACAAATCTCTAAACGCAGTGGATTGTATGCTGGCCTCAGTCATGGGATTACGCTGCACTTCATAAACCCGCTTCTCAGGATAAAGTATAACAACGGGTTCATCGTTCTTAGTTACATAAACATGACCACGTGCCGCATCATAATTCGGGCCTTTTACTGGCGTTACATTTTGTAACCTAAATGTATATCCAGCCAGTTCCACAGGCTCACCAAACTTAACAGCGATCTCTTTTTCAGTACTAAAAGAAGAAGTAAACACTACACCTAGTATGAATACTCCAATTCCGATATGTGCCACGGCCATACCCATCATTGCCACAGGTATTTTTGAAATGGCTTTGAAAAGAGACGTGGAAGCGTCACGTTTCTTGACTATTCTGGCAAGAGCATAAAAGGATGTGAGAATTGCCCAGCACGCAGCCGCAATACCAATCATTGTCATGATCGTTGCATTGCCGTAAATCGCTAACGGTAAAATAATGCCAAGTGCAAACGCGATGAGAAAAATAAATTTGAGCTTTTCGAATAGTTCCTTAAAAGTTACTTTTCGCCATTTTGCAATAGGTCCAATTCCCATCAGTAGAATCAATGGCAGCATCAAAGGCACAAACACCGCATCGAAATATGGTGGCCCAACCGATAATTTCGGCAGACTTAGTGCATCTAAAAACAGCGGGTATAAAGTACCGATTAATATGGTCAACATTGCCACGATTAACAGTACATTGTTTATCAAAAGCATGGTTTCTTTTGAGACCACATCAAAATTGCCAGTAGACTTAAACTGGTTTGCACGCCATGCATATAATGATAATGAGCTACCTACAACGATGGCTAAAAATATGAGTATATAGAGACCGCGAGCAGGATCACTTGCAAATGAATGCACAGAAACAAGGACGCCTGAGCGCACTAGGAACGTACCTAATAAACTTAGTGAAAACGCCAAAATTGATAGTAGTACTGTCCAACTCTTAAATGCAGAACGTTTTTCAGTAACTGCTAGAGAATGAATAAGTGCTGTCCCAACCAACCAAGGCATAAAAGAAGCATTTTCTACTGGGTCCCAAAACCACCAGCCACCCCAACCTAGCTCTTGATAAGCCCACCAACTTCCTAATGCGATGCCTAATGTTAAAAATACCCAGGCTGCATTTGCCCAAGGTCGTGACCATCGAACCCAAGCGGAATCAAGTTTACCCGTCAATAAAGCAGCCACCGCAAACGCAAAGGCAACGGAAAAACCTACGTATCCCATATATAAAAGTGGTGGATGAATTATCAATCCTGGATCCTGCAACAAGGGATTTAGGTCTCGCCCTTCGACTGCGGCTGGGAATAAACGATCAAAAGGATTTGATGTGAGTAAGGTGAATAACAAAAAGCCAATACTGATCATACCCATCACTGCGAGGACTCTCGCCAAAATATCTTCAGGCAAACTTTTACTGAAAATTGAAACGGCGAATCCCCACCCAGCTAATGTTAAAACCCACAAGAGTAATGAACCTTCATGCGCACCCCATACAGCTGACATCTTGTAATAAAAAGGTAAGTTTGTATTCGAATTGCCCGCAACATAAAGCACAGAAAAATCGCTGACCACAAAACTATAAGTTAGACAAACATAAGACACCAAAATAAATAAAAACTGGCCGAATGCTGCAGTTCGTCCAACACTCATCCAGTTAATATTATTGGTATGAGCACCCCATAGTGGAATGGTCGACTGTGCAATTGCTAAACAAAGCGCAATAATTAATGCAAACTGTCCAATCTCTGGGATCATCGTTAATTTTGACTAGTTGTTTTAGGAATGGAAATCGGATGCTCAGCACCTGCAGCTTTTAAAGCTTCGGCAACTTCGGGTGGCATGTAGTTTTCATCATGCTTTGCCAAAACTTCTTGCGCGACAAAAATTCCATCGTTGTTAATTTTACCACGCGCAACTATTCCCTGACCTTCTCTAAATAAATCTGGTAGTAGACCTGTATAAGTGACGGTTACATCGCCGGCCATATCAGTCAAGTCAAATACTGTCGTCATGCCATCGCTTTGACGTTCTACGCTGCCTTCAACCACTAGCCCACCCAAACGGAAAACCTGATCTGTTGCAACGTTCGCTTCTGCAAGCTGAGAAGGACTATAAAAATATAAAATATTCTGTTGAAAAGCGAATAAGGCCAGACTAATCGCTGCACCAAATCCACTAAAAAGCACAATTACAAATATTAATCGTTGTTTTCGTTTAGGAGTCATAACGAATCTTCTATTCTTCCTCAGACAATTCTTGCAGTTCATTAATAATTCGTTTGCGTTGCATCTTTGCTGCAATAACATTGCCAGACATTACAATCACAACAATGGCATATGAACTCCAGACAAATATTGCATAGCCACCCATATTAAGAAATTCTTTCATTAACTTTTCAACTCCAATACTTCTTTAACCCAAGAGGCATTTTTTTCCCTGAATAAAATACCATTTCGTACTCGCGCAAATAACAATGCAAAGAAGTATGTCTTAAATCCGACAAACATAATGAGCAAAGGTATTAACATAGAGATATGTGCCGATGGTTTGTCTAGTTTAGTGACCGTAGGGCCTTGATGAAGCGTGTTCCACCACTCGACAGAGTAATGAATGATGGGAATATTGATTACACCCACTATGGATAAAATCGCAGCTGCTTTTGCACCAGTGCGAGGATCTTCAAAAGCACTATACAATGCTAATACACCCATATACAGAAATAGCAGTACTAATTCGGATGTAAGACGAGCATCCCAAACCCAGTAAGCACCCCACATTGGTTTACCCCAGAGCATACCCGTTATTAATGCTAGTGCAGTGAATGATCCACCAATAATGGCGCATTGCCCTATCACTACTTCAGCGACTTTTATTCGCCATACCAACGCGATTATTCCAGAGAATGCCATCACCATATAAGCAAACATCGACATCCAAGCGGAGGGCGCATGGATGTATAAAATTCTATAACTATCTCCCATTTGATAATCGGGGGGTGCAATGACTAAGCCCCAATAAGTACCTACTGCTAGTAAAATCACCGACAACACTGTAAGCCAGAATTGCCAAGGTGCTGACCACTGATAAAAGTATCGTGGAGATCCGTATTTATGAATAAATTGCATCATGTTAGTTGTATGAAACCCTTAAAGCAGCAACCACTGCAAAAGGTATTAATAAAACAGAAATAATCAGAAACGCTCCAAGTAAGGAATAATATCCTGAAACGGGTAAATTATCTGCTGCCGCATTGATAGCCATTGTGGAAAAAATCAGTACAGGTATATAAAAAGGTAAAATCAGTAAAGAAGATAAAATCCCTCCAGATCGTAAGCTTAAAGTTAATGCAACACCCACGGCACCTAACAGGCTCAAGATAGGTGTACTAATTAATAATGTGATCATTAAAGTAACTATTGCATGGCTTGGAAAGTACAAAAGCAATGCCATGACGGGAGCCAATATAACAAGCGGCAATCCAATACTTAGCCAATGTGCTGTAATTTTTGCACCAATCAAAAAAATCTTTGGACCTGGTAGCAATAGCAATTGTTCAAGTGATCCATCGTCATAATCTGAACGAAACATAGTATCCATAGACATTAACATGGCTAACAATGCTGTCACCCAAATCACACCCGGTGCAATCTCTCTGAGCAGCTCCTTATCTGGACTTACTCCCAAGGGAAATAGACTGACGATAATAATAAAAAATACCAGTGGATTTGCCAATTCACGACGACGACGAATTGCCAGCATTAGATCTCTATTTAATACAGATAAGAATAGATGCATGCTAAATTTCCAGAACGATGACTTTTTGCTGATCAAGGTCTATGCCTCGGTGTGTTGTCAAAATTGCCAAGCCACCTTGTTTTAAATGATCTTGCAAACGTTGCTCTATCAATCCAATAAAATTTATATCAAGCGCGGTGAGAGGTTCATCCAATATCCATAACTTTTGCGTAGAAATAAACAACCTCGCGAGAGAAACCCTACGCAACTGCCCAGCTGAAAGCCTTGAGCAAGGCACGCTTAATCTTTTTCGCAGACCAATAATTTCGGCTAATTCAACTATATTAACCTTATCATTTGGCCAAAAACGCAAAAGTAATTGTAAATTTTCTCTGACTGTCAGTTCCGTTTTAACCGCCGCTGAATGTCCGATGTACAATAGCTGTTTTTGAAATTCCTCATTAATAGAATGTATTTCTTGATCATTCCAACAAACCTCTCCTTTAACAGCTAGGCTCAAGCCAATGATGATGCGTAGCAAGCTTGTCTTACCCACACCGTTACTTCCTTGAATAATCATGGCTTCTCCATCATTTACCTGGAAATTAAGCCCATCGAATAAAGTACGACTTCCGCGCTCACAGCAAAGCTGGCTAACAGAGAGCTTTAAATGGTTAGAATTATTCATCGATAAGTTGATTTAAATCAGTATGTGCACGAAATATGTACACTTTAAGCCCTGTGTGTATAGAATTTTGTATATCCGGACAAATCGTTACGTTGTGGTGACAAAGATAATTACTTAAAATACAGGCACTTTCATAGGCTTTAATGTTATCACCCAGGTCACTGTATGTCAGAACAATTGAAATCCTCTTGTGGGCTTCTCTGTTGGTTAGCCTTTGCTGCAGCTGTTGCAGTAGGCGTTTTTCTAACTGTTGGTTCATCCAAAGCTCTGGATGCCACCAACACCACAGAATTTTGCACCTCTTGTCACTCCATGCAATGGGTGGAAGAGGAATGGATGGAATCCATGCATTATAAAAATGCAGCTGGTGTTCAAGCCGGCTGCCCTGATTGCCATGTGCCTCACCCACTTGGTCCGAAACTATATGCAAAAGTCATGGCAGCCAAAGATGTATGGGGTGAAATTATGGGTACCATCGATACTGAAGAGAAATTCGAACAGCATCGTTGGGAAATGGCAAATCGTGTCTGGGCAAGAATGGAAGCCACAGATTCCCGCGAGTGTCGTTCATGCCATGAGTTCAGTTCCATGGATTTTTCAGAACAGGAAAAGCTCTCGCGCAAAAAGCATAAGGCTGCTGAAGAAGAAGGAAGAACCTGTATCGAGTGTCATAAAGGAGTTGCTCATGAAATTCCTGATGAGCCGGATAATGCTTAATGCTGGTAGACTCTACATTCTCCGAAAAACTCATCCATGACTATCGAGAATCAATTTTAATCACACTTAATAGACAATTAGACAAACACTGGCAGTATAATTGTCAAATAATTGCATAAAATCACAGGAGTCAGTCATTCATGAAAACAAAAATAAAAGTAGCAGCTTTGCTACTTATAAGTTCTATACTGTCTAGTAATGTTATAGCAGACGAGCACAGCACAGAAATGCTGGTCAACACATGTGTCGCATGTCATGGCGAAGGTGGTAACAGTATGGGCCCTGCTATCCCTAATATTGCGGGGATCTCTCCTAACTACTTTATGGCAGCGATGCTGGCTTACAAGTATGACGATGACGAAGATAAGTTAGATGAGGTTATTGAAGAAGATCCTGACTATGAAGACGTCGAAGCATTCCCTCGTTTCTCAACAATTATGGGAAGAATTGCCAAAGGATATACTGAAGAAGAAATCAAGCAAATGGCAGAGTACTTTAGCTCGCAAGAACTTGTTTATCCTCGTCAAGCGTTTGATACCTTAGCAGCTGAAAAAGGTGGAAAACTTCATACCAAGCATTGTGAAAAGTGCCATGAAAATGAGGGTCGATCCGCAGAATTTGATACTGGTGTACTTGCAGGTCAATGGATACCTTATTTCATGTATACCATGACAGACTTCCGAGAAAAGCATCGTGATATGCCTAAGAAAATGAAGAAAGAAGTGGAATCTATTGATGAAAATATTGGTGTTGAAGGTTGGCAACAGCTTGCTGACTACTATGCAAGTATTCAAGACTAAGGCGGAGGAACCTAATTATGAAAAAATTAAATCGTAGAGATTTCATCAAGCTTGGTGGTGGTTCAATCGTCGCAAGTACGGCTGCTGGATTAAGCTTCCCTAATTTAGCGCTAGGTGCCACTAAGAAAGTCGTTGTGATTGGTGGTGGTGCGGGTGGAACAGTAGCTGCTAAGTATATTCGTAAAATGGATGAATCCATAGAAGTAACTCTAATCGAATCTAATAAGGATTATCACACCTGCTTCATGAGTAATGAGGTGATTGGTGGTGATAGACCATTTGAGACTATCCATCATACTTATGAGGGTCTTGGTAAATACGGTATCAATCTAGTTCACAGTAAAGCAACAGGCGTGGACGTCGATGCTAAAAACGTCACAACCGCTGATGGTGATACTTTCAACTATGATAAGTTGGTTGTCTCTCCTGGTATTTCACTGCAGTGGAATGTCATCGAAGGTTACGATGAAGCAGCGGCTGAGAAAATGCCTCATGCATGGAAAGCAGGCGATCAAACAAAATTACTACGCAAGCAACTCGTTGACATGAAAGATGGCGGTACTGTCATCATGGCACCTCCAGGCAATCCTTTCCGTTGTCCTCCTGGCCCATATGAGCGTGCTTGTCAGATTGCTCATTACTTAAAGTTCAATAAGCCTAAGTCCAAAATTCTAATCTTAGATGCTAAGGACAAATTCTCTAAGCAAGGATTATTTACTCAAGGTTGGGATGCACGTTACAAAGGCATGATCGACTGGGTACCTGCTGCTGATACAGGTGGTGGTATCGTGAGTGTCGACCCAGACAATATGACCGTGTCTACCGATTTTGATGATTATCAAGCAGACGTTGCTAACATTATTCCACCTCAAAAAGCGGGAGAAATTGCTATCACTGCTGGCCTTACCAATGATTCGGGCTGGTGTCCTGTTGATCTTGGCACATTCGAGTCAACGCTTCAGGAAGGCGTTTATGTCATTGGTGATGCAAGCATTGCAACGGGCATGCCTAAATCTGCATATGCTGCTAACTCTCAGGCAAAAGTTTGCGCAGCAGCAGTTGTTGCATCCTTAAGCGATAGTGGCATGGCTAATCCCTCATACGTCAACACATGTTACAGCCTAATCGCACCGGACTATGGCATCTCAGTTGCGGCTGTTTATCGATTAGCTGAAGATGGTTCTAAAATCGAACAAGTTGCAGGAGGTCTAACTCCAAGTGATGCCAGTGCAGATGCTTTAAATCGCGAAGTAGAATATGCCTATAGTTGGTACAACAATATTGTTGCCGATATGTTTACTTAAATTTATCAGTTTTGCTAGCATACAAAAGCGGAGCTATCTAGCTCCGCTTTTTTTATTTTTATGAATTATTTAACAGCCTCACTTCCAGATCAAAACATGCCTCGCAAGAAATGGGGGCAGTTATATGGCTGTGCGCGCAGCTTAGTGATCAGTGATGCAATAGAAAACCATCCAGGTCTCGTGGTCGTGCTAACACCTGACATGCTGACATCGAGCGCAATATTCAATGAGATTCAGTTTTTCAATCAAACCAAGACTCAATATTTAACTTTCCCCGAGTGGGAAACTTTACCTTATGATATTTTTTCTCCGCATGAAGATATTATTTCAGAACGAATCTCAGCGCTTCATGCATTACCAATTCTTAATGATGGCGTGCTGGTATTGCCTATCACGACTTGCATGCAACGCATTCCGCCAAAAGAATTTATTGACGAAGTTGCGTTAGAGATCAAAATAGGAGAACAAATAGAACTAGATAACTTACGCAACATCCTAGTGGCTGCAGGTTATCATCATGTCTCACAAGTCGTTGCACGCGGTGAGTTTACTGTACGCGGCTCTATTGTAGATTTTTTCCCAATGGGATCAGACCAACCATACCGTATAGAACTATTCGATGATGAAATTGAAACGATTCGAACATTTGACCCAGAAAAACAAACCTCAATAAATAAACTAGAAACAGTCAACCTCTTACCTGCCCATGAATTTCCAAGTGACAAACAAGCCATTAAGGACTTTCGTCGTCGCTATCGCGAGAAAATCGAAGGCGATCCAAACAAAAGTATCATCTATAGAGAAGTGAGTAATGGCAACTTCCCTCCTGGGATCGAATACTATCTGCCATTATTTTTTGACCAAACATGCACACTATTCGATTACTTACCAAAAGATACATTATTTATTGTTCTCGAAAATGCATTTGATGTTACTGAAGAATTCCAGACAGACTTATTCACTCGTTATGAACAGCGCCGCCACGATATAGAGAGACCAATATTAAAACCTGCAGAAATTTATTTATCTTCAGATAAGGTTAAAGATTCCATCAATCAATATTCCTGCGTAGAAATTAATTGCAACAAGCTTCAGACGAACGATGACTCGCCCATTATCAATTATCAAACTTCGACTCTACCCGCGATTAATATCGATTCACGCCTAGAAGACCCAGCACAACAACTGCGCAGCTTTATACAACGAAAACATAGCAAAATCATGTTTGCCGCTGAATCACTGGGAAGGCGTGAATTTATTAACGAAACACTACGTAGCTTACAGATTACCCCGACCATCCATAACAATTGGCATGACTTTATTGAAAGTCAGCAAGATATTAACTTGCTGGTCGCCCCTATAGATGATTCCGTAGATCTACTCGAACACGGGATCACATTGATTGCTGAAAGACAATTATTTGGAAATCGCGCTAAACAAAGTTCTAGACGTAAACGCACACGCGATGCAGATGCTATTGTTCGTAACTTAAACGACTTATCAATAGGATCACCTGTCGTGCATGAAGACCATGGCGTAGGACGTTATTTAGGTCTTCAATCTCTGAACATACAAAATATAGAAACTGAATTCCTGACAATTGAATATTATGGTGGCGACAAATTATATGTGCCTGTTGCCAACTTACATTTAGTCAGTCGATATACTGGTGCCGACAATGAAAGTGCACCCTGGCATAAACTAGGCACGGATACATGGTCTCGCATCAAGGAAAAGGCAGCACAACGTGCTCGTGATGTGGCGGCGGAATTACTTGATATTTACGCAAGACGCGAGGCGAGAAAAGGCTACAAATTTGATACTAGTATGCATGAGTACATCACCTTTTCTGCCGACTTTCCTTTTGAGGAAACGCCCGATCAAGAAAAAGCCATCGAAGATGTTCTAAGTGACATGGCATCCAATAAACCAATGGATCGTGTTGTCTGTGGTGATGTTGGCTTTGGTAAAACAGAAGTCGCCATGCGTGCAACCTTTGTTGCTGTCAATAATGGTAAACAAGTAGCTATACTTGTCCCAACAACTTTATTAGCGCAGCAACATTATCAAACATTTATAGATCGCTTTGCAGAGTGGCCAATACGTATTGAGTCTCTCTCACGTTTTAATTCTGTAAAAAAACAAAAAGAAGTTATCGAGTCATTGAAAGAAGGTAAGCTCGATATAGTGATTGGAACACATAAATTATTAAACCAGGAGATAAAATATAAAAATCTTGGATTAATTATTATTGATGAAGAACAACGTTTTGGAGTCAGGCATAAAGAAAAATTAAAGTCACTTCGCTCTGAGGCAGATATATTAACGCTCACTGCTACTCCTATTCCAAGAACCTTAAATATGTCTTTAAGTGGATTACGTGACTTATCAATCATAGCAACTCCTCCAAGTCACAGACACGCGATTAAAACGTTTGTAGCACAATGGAACAATGCCAGTATTAAAGAAGCTTGTATTAGAGAAATTAAACGAGGCGGACAAGTTTATTTCCTCCATAATGAAGTCAAGACTATCGAAAAAGTCACTAAGGACTTACAAAGCCTATTACCGAATGCCTCTATTCGTTTTGCGCATGGTCAAATGTCTGAAAGAGAACTAGAACAAGTAATGATTGACTTTTATCATTCACGTTTTAGCATCCTTGTTGCAACCACTATCATTGAGAGTGGAATTGATATACCAACAGCTAATACGATTATTGTCAATCGTGCAGACAAATTAGGTTTATCTCAATTGCATCAGCTACGTGGTCGTGTCGGAAGATCCCATCATCGAGCTTATGCTTACCTCATTACACCACCAAAGAAAGTGATGACGGCAGATGCAGTCAAACGACTTAATGCCATAGAGTCTTTAGAAGAACTAGGTGTTGGCTTTACGTTAGCGACTCATGACTTGGAAATTCGAGGAGCAGGAGAACTATTAGGTGAAGATCAAAGCGGCCAAATCCATGAAGTTGGCTATACTATGTACAACGAATTATTAAGTCGAGCAGTTCATGCGTTGCGAGCAGGTGATCTACCTCAACTAGACCGCCCGCTTGATCATGGATTAGAAGTAGATCTTGGCGATGCTGCGTTACTCCCTGAGAGTTTTGTACCCGATGTCCACATGCGCTTGGTATTATATAAACGCATCGCTAGCGCAAAAGATGAACACGAATTGAAAGATATTCAAACCGAACTCATTGACCGCTTTGGATTATTGCCCGACCCAAGCAAAAACCTAATTGCAACAACGGAACTTAAGCTATTTGCCAATGGTCTTGGTATTAATAAGATCGAAGCTCATGAAGATGGAGGTCGAATAATTTTTGACAAGAATCCTAAAATTAATATCGACCAGTTGTTAGGTCTTTTGCAGCGGCAATCTTCTGTGTTCAAAATGTCAGGTAGTGAGAAGCTATTATTCACAGTAAATCTAACGACAATCGATAATCGCATTGAATATATACGTAACATTATCGATACCATTGCTTATAAGGAAGCTGCATGAGATTTAATCCCTTATTTATTGTTTTATTTATAGCCTTCTTAGTAAATACAGCAAATGCAAGAGACTACGCTATAGAAGTGATCATCTTCGTCAATGAAGATGGTGTTCGACAGAATGCTGAAATATTTGATCCAGAAAAAATATTAGTTGCTCCAAGCGAAGGAATTTCTTTTTTTGGTCAAGACATTGATCAAATAGAGATTGAAACGGAAGAGAATCCTTGGCGTTTACTACCACAAGAAGATTATATTCTTAACGAACAAGTTCGAAAACTTGACAACTCTCGTCAATACCGTGTTCTAAAACATTTTGCTTGGCGTCAGCCAGTTGTCGACAGAGATAGCGCTAAACCGATCCTAATTAAAACAGGCTTTGATTTTAGTGGACTTTATCCTGAACGTACCTTTCAACAAATTGAATTTAGTGACACAGAACCTTATCCTGAAGATGAGAGCATAGATGGGGTATGGGAGTTAGAAGGCACTCTGAATGTTGTGATTACTCGATATCTCCATATTTACAGTGACCTTGTGTACCGAATGGAAAGATCTAATCCATTATATACAAATGATGCTTTACAGCCAGAACAAGTGTTAGTTGATTATGAAGTAAATTCTCATCGTAGGATGAGAAGCGGTGAACTACATTATATCGATCACCCAATTGTAGGAATATTAGTTGAAGCAACGCCAATAGAAGAAGAGGAAGAAAACCTATCTGAATCAAACTAATTCCATGAGCTTTGCTAATAAATGACGTACTTTTTCCATCCCAGCTTCAGTACATTCACGAATCGCCTCGAGTGTAATTAATTCTTCACTACGACCCGCCGCCCAATTCACACTCATAGTACAATGCGCATAGGCAATATCCAGTTCTCTCGCAAGCGCTGCTTCTGGCATTCCTGTCATACCAACAATATCGCAACCATCTTTTTCTAGTTTCTTGATTTCAGCAGCAGTTTCTAAACGTGGACCTTGTGTAGCCGCATAAACACCCTCTTTGTAAATATCAATCTCAGCGAGTTTGCCTGCTTTAATTAAGTTTTGTCGCAAGACCTCATCATAAGGATTGGTAAAATCGATATGCTTTACTTGATTGAGATCTTTTTCATAATAAGTCTGCGCACGTCCATAGGTATAATCAATAATCTGATCCGGGATAACAATGCGAGTAGGATAAATTTCCGCATTGATGCCACCAACAGCTGCCACAGCAACGACTTGTTTGACATCTTTATCATGCAATGCCCATATATTTGCACGGTAGTTAACCATGTGGGGTGGAATCGTATGATGTGCCCCATGGCGCGGCAAGAAGATAATTTTTTTACCACAATATTCTCCATAAGTAATGGGGCCTGATGGAATCCCAAAAGGTGTACGCACAACTTCTTTGTTAGTAATCTTTAACCCTGGGAAAGAAGCCAAGCCAGTCCCACCTATAATCGCGATATCCTGCATTAATCACTCCGGTATTGCGTAAATATCAGGTACATTGCGTAAATGACCTTGGTAATCCATTCCATAACCATAAACGTAACGATCTTCTACTTCTAATCCAAATAAGTCAGGTTTTAAGTCAACCTGTCTAGAGGCTTTTTGTTTTAATAATAGAACCACGGTGATTACTTCTTTCGCACCATGTTTTTTACAATAAGAAACTAATTCTTCCATGGTATAGCCTTCATCATAGATATCATCTGCAATGACGATTACTTGATCTTGCAATGATAGCTGAGGCTCGGTATGCCAATGCAAGCTACCACCGACTGTCTTATCCATATAGCGAGCTACTTGCAAGTAATCTAATCTGAGATTGCAGTCAAGACTTCGCATTAAATCTGATGTAAATACCAACCCACCATTCATGACGCAAAGCAAGATAGCATTTTTATTTCGAATACTTTTTTCCAATTCTAGGCCAATTGTTTCTACGGCCGTCTTGATTTGAGAGCTACTGAATATTAGATCTGAATTGTCTTTAATATCTTGCAATTCTTGTGCTGACATAACTGCCATAAATTCTCTAACCTTTGATTAGATTTTCTTGTTGCAAATACATTGTTGTTGTTGGAAATGCAATTTCTGCACCCTCACGCTCAATAATTTGAGAAATCTTAAGAAGAACATCCTGTTTAACTTTATGGTAATGAATCCAGTCTGTGGTCTTGGTAAAGGTATAAACAAAGAAATCAACAGACGAATCATTGAATGCATTGAAATTCACAATCATAGTTTGAGATGTATCAATTTCATCATGTTCATGAAGCATTTTTTTAACATCTTCAACAATTGCATCCATCTGTTTGATGTCATCGTAACGCAAGCCTATCGTTTCATAAATTCTGCGGTGTGACATGCGAGAAGGATTCTCAACAGCAATCGTCGCAAAAATTGAGTTAGGAACATATAAAGGTCGTTTGTCGAATGTACGTATCACAGTTAAACGCCATCCGATAGACTCTACAGTTCCTTCAATCTCTCTATCTGGGGAACGAACCCAATCCCCGACAGTAAATGGGCGATCTAGATAAATCATTAAGCCACCAAAGAAGTTAGACAGTAAATCTTTTGCAGCAAAACCAATTGCAATCCCACCAATACCACCAAATGCCAGAACCCCAGATATACTGAATCCGAGTGTTTGCAGTACAACCAGTCCAGTCGTGATAATAATTGCGGCGCGTACGAGCTTACCCATCGCATGAATCGTTGTGCGATCAACCTTATCGCCGTTTCTTAACTTTTGCTTAATCGTGGCATCTTCAAAACGACGAACGAATCCAATTAATGCCCATGCAAGCATACCTACAATCAATACATGGCGTATTGGATTAATAGAGTCGAAAATAACAGCGTCCGTCTGTTCGCCAGCAATTTGTGCAGCATAGGAAACACCAAGAATAATAATCGAGTAGCGTATCGGCCGACGTATAGCATGGATCAAAGCATCATCCCATGGATTGTGAGTGCTCTCTGCTTTTGCAGCCAACTTCGCCAATACTCTTCTTGCTATATAAGCCAAAATAAGTGCTAACAACACGACCACAAATACTTCGTATACCCAGGCTTGTATATGTTCGTTAACAAAAATTGCTTTCAGTTTATTTAAAATTTCTTGCATAGTTATTAATCTAAATTAAGCGATAAACTTTTATTGGTTTGAAAATTTTGAATAAAGTCGTTTAACTGATGCTGTTTCTCACTATTCATCTCTAACGGCGTTTTACCATGGAAACGTGCTAATCGTAATTGCGATATAGGATTATTATAATCTTTGAACTCTTCAAGTGCCGCAGGAATATCTTGAGGTTGATTACAAATTAAGACCATATCTGAACCGGCATCAATTGCGGCAGAAATACGTTTGCGTATATCACCAATAACATAAGCACCCTGCATACTTAAATCATCGCTAAAAATTACACCCTGATAATTCAATTGCTCCCGAAGAACCTTAGTCAGCCAGTAATGTGAAAAGCTGGCTGGTACTTTGTCTACATGCTCGTATACCACATGTGCTGACATGAGACCGGCAATGCCATGATCGACTAACCTTTGAAACGGTATCATATCGGCCAATAGCAATTCATTTTCATAGCGATGATCAATGGGACATTCATAGTGAGAGTCTGCTTCAACTGTTCCATGCCCAGGAAAGTGCTTCCCTACTCCCTCCATACCACCATGACGGAGGCCCAATACAAATTTACTGGCTAAGGAAGTAATAGCATCAACATCACTATGAAATGCGCGATCACCTATTACCGCACTTTTCCCCGTATCCAGATCTAGAATAGGGGCAAAAGTGAAATCAATCCCTAACTCTCTTAATTCGGATGCCAACTTCCATGCCAACAACTCACTGAGTAATAGTCCTCGCTTTGGATCTTTGTCGTAGAGCTTACCAAGCGAACGCATAGGCGGGAACTCTGTAAATCCCTGACGAAATCTTTGAACACGCCCACCCTCTTGATCAACTGCGATGAGCAGCTTAGGCTTTTTAACTTGATGTAACTCTTGAATTAATGATTTCAGCTGTTCTTTGTTTTCATAATTCCGCGTAAACAAAATCACCCCTCCTACCGAAGAATGACTCAACCACTCCTGCTCTTGCTGGCTAATCTCGAGACCCTCGAGATCAATCATTAATGGTCCGATACTCATTTACTTGTTTTTTATCATCAGTGATTTTGAGTGTACACGAGAATATTTGCTTCATAATGAATATTCAGTTGAATACAATATTCAAATTAATCACTTTACGCGGGGAAAGTCTTCAGGTAAAAAAATAGGGCGCTCATAACCAAGCGCCCTAACCAGGAGGAGTCGAGAATAACAACATGGCAATTAAAAATAATTTAATTCATGTTGAGAGGCTCACTCAATAACTTGCATTAATGATGCCAATATTATTTTTCCCATATTATTCAATTACTTATAAATTTAGTCTATTATTTATACTGTATTTTCCAACTTCTATCCAAAATTCTGACCAACAATGATGCGCCAAAATTGACAGAAATTGTCAAAAATATGCGCTGGAACTTATTGATAATACGTTCATTTTTTTGAAATAGAATTATAAATAATCAAAAATTAACCTAGAACACCCAAACAAACCATGCACCAAAATGCCTCAGAAAATTTATAAACAAGCCATCAAAAGTAAGCAACTAGATCCTGACAGAGCACAAAGATATGTAGTGGAACGACTTGAGGCTCTGGAAAAACGGCTAAAATCTGGCCTCTCAGAGGCTCATCAACCTTCCCTCCTTAGTAAATTGCTGATGCATTTTAAGAAACCTCACCTCAGTGATTCTGCTGTTAAAGGCGCTTATATTTGGGGCTCTGTGGGAAGAGGAAAAACTCATCTGATGGACATGTTTTACGAGTGTCTTCCAATGAAGCAAAAAATTCGCCTGCACTTTCATCGTTTCATGCAAGAGGTCCACCATCAATTAGCCTCAATCAAAGACCATGAAAATCCATTATCAATAGTCGCTGACAATTTTCGTTCACGCGCTTCTGTCATTTGTTTAGATGAATTATTTGTCTCAGATATCGGAGACGCGATGATTCTTTCTGGATTACTTGAAGCTTTATTTGAACGCGGAATTTCGCTTGTCGCGACGAGTAACTGTCATCCAGATGATTTATATAAAGATGGATTACAAAGACAAAAGTTCTTGCCTGCGATAGATCTTATTAAACAGCATACAGATATTGTCGAATTGCGCGGTGATACCGACCATCGACTTAGTTTTCTAGAAAGCGCTGATATATATCATTTTCCTCTAGATCAAGAAGCGGATGACATCATGCTCGACAATTTTCTTAATGTCTCGCATGAACCTGGCATTGAAGGGGAAATTCTTACTATAGAAGATAGAAAAATTAAAACGGTTCGCTGCTCTGAAGGTGTTGTATGGTTTGAGTTTTCAGAGCTATGTGGTGGTCCACGCAGCGCAGCTGACTATATTAAAATTGCACGTTGCTTCAATACTGTACTCATTTCAAATATTCCAGTTCTTAGCCAAAAAGATGATTTAGCAAAAAGATTTATCATCGCGATTGATGAATTTTACGATCGAAATGTCAAAGTCATCATTTCGGCTGATGCCGATGCTCATGAATTATACGCAGGTCAAAAATTATCCTTTGAATTCCAACGCACTGTCAGTCGTTTAATTGAAATGCGTTCTTACCATTATCTAGGCCAAGCCCACAAATCTTTGTGACATGTGATAACTGATTGGTTATCATTGGCATCTTTCCTAGTTTTAAGCCATTAAATGAAAAAACCAGTTACCGTTGCCGTTACAGGTGCAGCAGGAAATATAGGTTACGCCATCGCTTTTCGAATAGCTGCAGGCGATTTATTTGGGTCTGACCAACCCATTAATCTTCACTTAATTGAAATAGAACAAGCACTCCCCGTACTTACCGGCGTAGTAATGGAACTGAATGACTGCGCATTCCCTACTTTAAATAAAGTCACGCCTACTGCTGATCCTGCCATTGGGTTTGGTGACGCAGATTATGTTTTCCTAATTGGTGCTCGTCCTCGTGGTAAAGGCATGGAACGACAAGATCTTTTAAGTGCCAATGGTGCTATTTTTAAGCCGACAGGCAAAGCGATTAGTGATAATGCTTCAAGGGATGTGCGCGTACTAGTCGTTGGAAACCCTGCTAATACGAATGCATTAATTACTTTACATAATGCGCCAAATCTAGAACCGAATCAGATTACATCTATGATGCGACTGGATCACAATCGAACAATTAGTATGTTGGCTGAAAAAGTTAATATGCATAACACTGACATTAAAAATGTTACTGTTTGGGGAAATCATTCAATCACGCAATTCCCTGATATTCAGCATTGCATGATAAATGGCAAATCGGCTTATGATCTAATTGATCAAAACTGGTATCAAAATGAATTCATTGAGCGTGTACAAAAACGTGGCGCAGAAATCATTGAAGCACGCGGGTCATCATCTGCTGCTTCTGCAGCATCAGCAGCCATAAATCATATGCACGATTGGATAATCGGTTCCTCAAAAGATAGCTGGGTAAGCATGGGCACACTTTCAAAAAATCAGTATGCTATCTCAGAAGATTTAATGTATTCATTCCCAACCAATTGTGGTAATAGCGAATACTCTGTGATTACTGATCTAGAATTAAACGAATTCTCTAAGGGCATGATCGCACTCTCCGAAAAAGAGTTAATCAAAGAGCGCGATATGGTTAAAGACTTGCTTTAAATTATAAATTAACGTTTTCCCACTCTGTGACGAAGTCGTTAATGTATTTAGCCACTTCTTCTGGGCGATCTTCTTGTACCCAATGGCCTGCACGTTCAATGTATTGAACTCGTGTTGGACCTGAAATTCTCTCTTTTAACTTTTCTGCGGCAGTGCATGACATAAAGTTATCTGCAACTCCCCACATCACCATAGTAGGACAAGTAATCTTACTATGATCAACATCAGTATCCGAATTTTGTGGATCAGAAGAAATACGTATTAAAGATTTAAATCCTGTCATATCAGGCCCTCTTCCCCAAAACTGTAAATAGTTTTGCTTACAGTTCTTATCAGTAAAGGGAGAACCATCAAAACTACCCATGCGCATCAAAGCTGGAAATCCAGCCACCGCTTGAGGTAATGCTTGGGCTAGAATTTCATCAGGAGCACCATCTAATGCTGCCAATGCTTCTACTTCACAAACTGGCCATTGATCGAAGCAAACTGGATTTATTAAAACGAGACGAGAAATATAATCACAATATTTACTTGCAAACACTTGCGCAACACCGCCACCATGATCGTGTGCCACAAGTATGACTTTCCCTTTTAATCCAAGTCCTTCTATAACGCCTTTTACGGCCTCTGCTTGATTCATAAAAGAATGCTTGAACTTATCTAAGGGCATATCAGATTGCCCATAACCTACCATATCCATCGCTAAAGCTCGGTATTGAGGAAGCTGAGCTTGAACGTGACGCCATAGCCTAGCGTTGGTGGGAATACCGTGCACCATGAGTAAGGTAGTATCACCGTTTCCACTTTCTTCGATATTTATATTAATTGTTAAGCCATCTACAGTTACTTCTTGTTTCATAATGCCTCCTGGAAATTCTAATAATTATTATTTTCTCTATTGAGATTATATGAAAAATGCCACAAATGATCCAAAAAAAAAGCCCTGCTAAGCAGGGCTTTATATGAATCTGTAATTATTTCCTAAGCTGCACTTCGATTAGAAAATATTGCCGTTTCTTGCAGCGATTCATCTGTTGTACTCGAGCCAGAGGTGAGCTCAGTTCTATTTGCAAATTCAGCTAGTGTGATGCCATTCAAGAATGCATAAATCTTATGACTTAACTCATCCCACATCACATGAGTCACATATTTTTTCTCCAGATTGGGTTCTACACTTGGTTCTGCTGAAGAAACCTGTGGTCTGTATTCATCAATTGCCGAAATTATTTGAGCAACACTAATTTCACTTGGTAGTCGGGATAACTTGTAACCACCTCCAGGCCCTCGTACTCCAACGACTAGACCACCCTTGCGAAGTTTTGCAAACAGCTGCTCTAGATATGATAACGAAATACCCTGGCTTTGAGATATTTCTGCCAATGTTACTGGCCGGACCCTGTCATTCAGAGCAAGATCCATCATTGCGGTAATTGCATGTCGTGCTTTAGTTGATAACTTCATATTTGCCACCTTTCTTTCTACCTTGAAAATAAATTCCTATTAACTATTCCTTTGGCATGTTAATTCGACACTAGTTCAAAGAATCGTATAAAAATTTTATGGTCTCTGATTGATGTAATAATCGCGCTCGAAGAACTATATTTCAAGTACTTTTTAAGGGTTTATTAAAGTAATTTATGAACTATTTGTACAATATTTGTACAATATTAACGTTTATTATTTGCGCCAAATTGATGCCCTTGGTGCAAGCAAAACGATAACCATTTAAATAAGAAACGGTTATCAGCCCATTTATTACATAGCCCGTTAGATTTTATAGGCGATCCTTGATGGGATCTGGGTTTAGATACTCTGCGCAGAACTTCTGCTTGCATCGCATCAAAATAAATTTTCACCAATATATTCGGATAATGTTCTAAATCAGAGATTTTTTGATTTTCTATGAACCTGTAACTCAGATTGACAGTAATCGTGTACTTCGTGCGTTCAATGACCAACATATGAAGATCTAGACCATTTTGTATTCGAGAAATCGAATAGTCATCTATAACATTAAAACTATTACATAACTTTCTGATTTTTATATAGTTTGATTCATAAAGCTCCATCAAGCCGGCAAATGTATTTGGCTTTGGCAACGGTATTACAGATGTCTTAGTCACACAATTCATTTTGTATATCTCAGTCTTTTAAAAGTAATGCGTCAGAGCTAACCAGTTCAGGACATAGTATACAGCGCTTAATTTGCAAAAATTTTTCTTTTGTTAATGTATCGGCAAAGACGAAAATACTTCTCGTAGACTGCTTAGTTAAGCTCAATCTTAACCAAACGAGCTGATGGCTGATACATAGCACATTAATATTTTTGATAACTCTTGCCTCATCTCCATATTGTGAGATTGTCCACTCTTTTGTCTGAGTATTAAAACTTAAAACACCAATCTCGGATTTCCAGTGTATGAATCTCCATCTCGCGTGTATCAATACAAATATTATCAGCAATAATTTGATCGACGCTCCAACTGTGAATTGAAAAATTATCATAGCCGCTAGCGCATAGAGAGCTAGCAATAGAATAATGAAATATCTTGACGGTTTAGTGACAAATTTGACTATCAATTACTGAGCATGAATTTTATTGACGATACTTTGAATTAGAATGTCTTTTGGGACTTCTTCTTTCGTAAGTATCTTATAAAGCTGAGGATCTTGCAGCTCTAAGAGTGAGGCAAACGCACATTGTTCCTCTAATGTTGCTTGCTCATAATGGTGGTCAAGATATATTGAGGTGAGCATATCAAGTTCTTTAGTGCCTCGCCGACAACGCCAGCGAAGTTTTGAGGCATCTGGAGAATTTAAAGAACGATCCAATTAGTTTCGGCGCTTGATGATTAGCTTTTTAATTTCTGCAATCGCTTTTGCAGGATTTAAATGTTTTGGGCAGGCATTCGTGCAGTTCATAATCGTATGGCAGCGATATAATTTAAACGGATCTTCTAACTCATCAAGTCTTTCACCTGTTGCTTCGTCACGACTATCTGCAATCCAGCGATATGCTGCTAACAATGCAGCGGGGCCTAGATACCGATCACTATTCCACCAGTAACTAGGACAACTCGTCGAACAACAAGCACAGAGTATACATTCTTCCAAACCTTCTAATTGCTCACGGTCTTCTTTAGATTGCAATCGTTCACGATCAGGCGGCGGCGGTGTATCTGTCTGCATCCAAGGTTTAACAGATGCATATTGTGCATAAAAATTAGTTAAATCTGGTACTAGATCTTTCACTACATGCATATGAGGCAAAGGATAAATCTCGATATCACCTTTTATATCTGCTATGGCTTTTATACAGGCTAATGTATTTTTACCGTCAATATTCATTGAGCACGAACCACAAATTCCTTCTCGACAAGAACGTCTAAAGGTTAAAGTTGAATCAATCTCATCTTTAATTTTAATAAGCGCATCTAACACCATTGGTCCACAGGTATCTAAATCTACATTATAAATATCTACCCTCGGATTTTCTCCAGAGTCAGGATCATAGCGATATATTTTGAAGCATTTAGTATTAAGAGCACTACTAGGCGCTTCAAAGGTATTTCCTTTTTTTACAATCGAATTTACTGGTAGGCTAAACTCGGCCATCTAACACTCCTATATAATTCCCCGTCTTAGTAAACACGCTTCTTGGGTGGGAAGGTTTCCACTTCATCCGTGAGAGTTTCCATATTAACCGGCCGATATGTAATATCAACGTCCTCAGGACCCTCCACAGAGACAAGCGAATGTTTCATCCAGTTAACATCATCACGTTCCTGATGATCATCTCTCGCATGTGCACCTCGACTTTCTCTACGATTTAATGCGCTCGCCACAGTTGCCATTGCTTGTGGGAATAAATTTGATAGTTCTAGAGTTTCAATCAAGTCTGTATTCCAAATCATTGATTTATCTGTGACTTTAACATCTTCAAATTGCATATAAAGATCGGATACTTTCTCCAGTCCTTCCGTTAGTGATTCTTCAGTTCTAAATACTGCGGCATGTGCCTGCATTGTTTTTTGCAAACTTAAGCGAAGATCTGCAGTTGAAACACTACCATTTGAATTACGTAATCCATCAAATCTATCGATCACTTTTTCAGTCACATGGTCAGCTAATGGCGGGTGCTTTGTATCTGGCTTTACTAATTCTGATGCACGCTGAGCTGCTGCCCGCCCAAACACAATAAGATCTAATAATGAGTTAGAGCCTAAGCGGTTGGCTCCGTGGACAGAAACGCACGCAGCCTCACCAATCGCCATTAACCCTGGCATGATGGTTTCAGTATCATTAACTATATTAACGACCTGGCCGTGGTAATTAGTAGGAATTCCTCCCATGTTGTAGTGTACTGTTGGTAACACAGGGATAGGTTCTTTGGTTACATCGACATCTGCAAAAATTCTTGCGCTTTCGGCAATTCCTGGGAGTCTTTCATGAATTACATCCGATCCCAAATGATGTAAGTGCAAATGTATATGGTCAGCATGTTCCCCATGTCCATATCCTGCATTTATCTCCATTGTCATTGAGCGACTGACCACGTCGCGCGAGGCAAGGTCTTTTGCATTAGGCGCATACCGCTCCATGAAGCGCTCGCCTTTAGAATTGGTTAGATAGCCACCTTCTCCACGTGAACCTTCTGTAATCAAGCAACCGGAACCATAAATACCAGTAGGATGAAACTGGACAAATTCCATATCTTGCATGGGCAAACCAGCGCGCATTAGCATGCCACCACCATCACCCGTGCAAGTATGCGCAGATGTACATGAAAAATAAGCACGACCATATCCACCTGTCGCAAGTAATACTTGATGGGCACGATAGCGATGTAACTCACCTGTTGCTAAATCTATAGCAATAACACCACGACAGACACCCTCATCATCCATAAGTAAATCAATTGCAAAGTATTCAATAAAGAATTCTGCATTATGTTTGAGTGACTGTTGGTACAAAGTGTGTAATATTGCATGACCCGTTCTATCTGCAGCAGCACATGTGCGCTGGGCGATTCCCTCACCATAGTGAGTTGTCATACCACCAAAAGGGCGCTGGTAGATTTTGCCCTCATCTGTTCTTGAAAAAGGCACCCCATAGTGTTCTAACTCGACGATCGCAGGTACGGCTTCGCGACACATATATTCAATCGCGTCCTGATCACCAAGCCAGTCTGAACCTTTGATAGTGTCATACATATGCCAACGCCAATCATCAGGTCCCATATTACCCAAAGATGCACTCATTCCTCCCTGTGCAGCCACAGTGTGACTTCTTGTGGGAAAAACTTTTGTGATACATGCGGTTGATAGACCACTAACAGCCATACCAAATGTGGCACGCAATCCCGCACCACCAGCACCTACTACTAGAACGTCGTAAGAATGATCAATAAACTTATAACTTGATTCCATATTGTTATAAAATTACTTTAATGATTGAAAATAAACCTATGAATACTAAGACAATACATGCAAAATTTAATAGAATCAAAGAAGTGATTTTTAACCAACCATGTACATAATCTTCGATAATCACCTGCAACCCCAACTGCACGTGATAAAACAATACGACGACCAGTAGAGCCAATCCAACAGCAACTAGTGGTGCCTGCACCCAAGCCACAGCTGCCTCATAGCTTAACTCTCCAAGGAAGGCGATAGATATTACCAACCATAGCGTCAGCGGGACTAATGCTATTGAAGTTAAACGCTGTACCCACCAGTGATGAGCACCTTCTTTAGCGGAGCCTAAACCTTTTGCATTTGATAATGGTGTGCGCAGGCTCATTAGAAGATCCCCCATGCAGACAACCAAGTAATCAACGTAGCTATTACTGCAAATGCAATTACATATAAGCCTGATTGATTTGCTGTCGTTTTTTCTAGTCCCAGACCCATGTCCCAAATCAAGTGTCTTACACCATTCCCCATATGTAAGAACAACGAAGCTGTCCAGGCAATTAAGAAAATTTGACCAATAGGATTGCTTAGCCAACCATGAATTATCCCATAATATTCAGGACCCGAAGCAATTGCACTTAGCACAGTAACAAATATAACAGCGCCCAAACTTAAAAATACACCTGTCGCACGATGCAAAATCGATAGCGCCATAGTGAGCTGCCAACGATAAATCCCTAAATGCGGTGACAATGGCCTCTGAGGTGTAGCCATAGTTATTAAGACTCCTGAAATTATAATTCTACCAAGATGCTATTCTTCAACTGCAGCTTAGTGTTTTTGATAATTTTCTATTATATATGCTTAAACAGCCATCCTGACTGATCATGAAATCATAGTCGGTGGGCCAGCAATTGTATACCCGTTGAGGTATAACAAGAGGGCGAAAATTACATTACTTTGACGAAATAAGCTAGTCTTTATAACCACTTACAGAAGCCTGTACATTTGGCTTCTGGCTGTATCTAAATTGTACAAGGAGCCTTTGTGGGCATAGATAACCTAAATAGCGCAGTCGAACCCGAACAATTTTCATCCGAGCCTGAGCCGATGCTGATTGCTCTCGACAATTTAGACTGTTACGTAATTAGCGGCGAAGATTCACAAACATTTTTACAAGGTCAACTCACGAATAATGTTGATGAAATAACAAGCAGCGCAGGACAGCTGACTAGCTACTGCACCCCTAAAGGACGCATGCTTGCGATTTTCTATCTTTTGAAATGGCATGATCAATTTCTTGCGATTATCCCTAGCGATATTTCAGAGTCTGTCATCAAACGACTTCAAATGTTTGTATTGCGCTCTAAAGTTGAGATTAAAAAACTTGAAGAAAAAAGTGCTTTAGGCATTTATGGTGTAAATGATCACGACTTTAAAGCTCTATTTAAGCTGGATCTTCCCATAGAAGATTACCAGACAAGCACTGGTGAAGATTCTATTTGTATAAAAATCCCAGGCATTTCGAATCGTTATATTTTTATAGGGGATCAACTAAATTCTAATAAGCTAATAGTCTATACAAACACCTATTGGAAATGGCTGGATATAATGAGCGGCGTTCCAAGTTTGACCGAATCAACGCAAGAAGCTTTTGTTCCTCAAATGACGAATATGGAACTTATAAATGGTGTAAGCTTCAGCAAGGGTTGTTATCCCGGCCAAGAAATAGTGGCTAGATTGCATTATCTTGGCAATGCAAATCGTCGCATGTTCAGAATTAAGAGCAAAAGTGAACAAGTTCTTAATGCAGGTGATGATGTATACTCTTCGGGCTCTGAACAATCCATTGGCAAACTTGTTTCTGCAGTCAAAGAAAACGATCAGCAATATTCAGGGTTAGCGGTGATTCGCATTGAAGCAGTCCAGAAGAACGAGCTAAGTGTTCACTCTGGCCAAGGTAGTCGAATAGAAATAATGCCACTTCCCTACCAAGTCCCTACTAAGTTAGAAAAGAAGGCAAATTAATATGCGCGCGATCGTTATTTACCTAGCTGTCGCTGCATTGGCCGCATTAGCCGCTTATATCATTCGCTCTAACAACAAACTAATATCTAATGCGCTATTAATCGTCTCCGCAATTTCTCTTTGTATCTTATTTATTTCGATCATTATCGAACAATAAGATGACTAGTTGATACGCTCATAAACTCCTTGCACCCCATTTTTAGACAGTACTAACTGCCATAACTGCATACTTCGCGCACGAAAAGAGCCAGCACATGACAGCAGATAATATTTCCACATACGGTAAAAACGTTCGCTATAGTCATTTTTTAATTCATCCCAACCTGCATCAAAATTTTCATACCATGCCATTAATGTTTTATCGTAATAAGCTCCAAAGTTATGCATATCTTCAATAACAAAGAGTTTTTCAGTCGCTTTTGAAATTTCAGCCATTGATGGTATCTGACTATTTGGAAAGATATATTTATGTATCCAAGGTTCAGGGGTTTCGCTTGTGTATAGGCCTCCGATTGTATGGAGCAAGAACAAACCATCTTCTTTTAGGCAATCTCGTGCTTTTTGAAAATAAGTGCGATAATTTTTTGCACCCACATGCTCAAACATTCCAAGTGAAATAATATGATCAAATTTTTCGTCAAGCGCGCGGTAATCTTGCACACGAATATCAATCGGCAATCCCTCGCAATTCTCTTGAGCAAGTTTCGCCTGTTCAGTTGAAACCGTGATGCCGGTTACCTTAGCTCCATATTTTTCGGCAGCAAACTTCGCAAAGCTTCCCCACCCACAACCAATATCTAACACATGTTGCCCTGGCTTAAGATCGATTTTTTTACAGACCAGATCGAGTTTTGCTTCTTGAGCCTCATCTAAATTTGTCGCATTCTTCCAATAGCCACAAGTGTAGGTCATTCTGCGATCAAGCATGATCTCGAACAGACGGTTACCTATATTATAATGTTCCTCACCTACCTGAAATGCTCTCTTGAGGGATTGAAGATTGGTAAGTTTTACACGCAGTGCCAGAAATAATATTTTATAGGGTGTAATTTTTGATTGAATGTCGCTACTTAGGAGATTACAAATAAGTTGGTCCACGCATTCGGCGTCCCACCAACCATCCATGTATCCTTCACCTAAAGCTAAAGAGCCTTCTGAGAAAACGCGGTTGAATAAATCATCATTATGTATTTGCATATCCCATGGGCGCGAGCCACCCAATTGCACATCGGCGATGCTTAGTAGCTCTTCGCATTTTTCTTGCATAGACATAATTTCTCCCTTGATATCTACAACAAAATGTCTTTTTATGACATTAACTATACTAAATTATAAATTGAATTGATAATCCTAATTAAAGCCTCTTAAGAAATATCAATATTGAATAACAGCATCACCTTATGAAATATCTTGTCACTAAATCAAGAATAAGAGTTGGTAGATAAGTCCAATTAACCCGCTTAATAAGATGACTGCCATAATATTTAATTTGTAATAAAATAGTGCAAAACCGGATATTAAGCTGATTAACGCGGATACCCAATCAAAAGTGCCTTCAAATCCTGTCGGCCATAAAACATGATATCCAAAGAATAACGCGAGATTTAAAATAACACCTACTACTGCAGCCGTTATCGCTGACAAAGGCGCAGTGAATTTAATATTTCCATGAGTTGTTTCAATAAAAGGCCCACCCATAAAGATAAAAATAAATGAAGGAAGAAATGTGAACCACGTTACGATTGTCGCCGCGGCGGCACCTGCTAAGAATTGATTATCCACACCTATTTCTTCATTTATATAGCCACCGACAAAACCAACAAATGCGACAACCATAATCAACGGTCCAGGTGTTGTTTCACCCAAGGCTAAACCATCAATCATCTGCAAAGCAGTCACCCATTCATAGTGCTCAACTGCACCTTGATACACATAAGGTAGAACAGCATATGCACCGCCAAAAGTGACTAAGGCTGCTTTGGTAAAAAACCAACTCATTTGAGTAAAAGTATTTTCCCAACCAAAATAAGCCAACATAAATAACATCGGTGACAACCAGAAAAGCAAGCCAATAATTAATACAGTAGTTAAGCGGCTCCACTTAAAACGCGCATGGTTGGGAACAGGAGTATCGTCATCAATAATTGCTTGTCTAGATGAGAAATTTTTAGAGATTTGTCCATCTTCGTTAGAAAACTTTTCTGGAAATAAACGCCCTCCTATAATGCCTAGCAACAGCGCAGCTAAGACAATTGCAGGAAATGGAAGTTTAAATACAAATATAGCAATGAATGCAGCAATTGCGATGGTCACTAATAAAGTATTTTTTAATGCACGAGAACCAATTCGATAAGCAGCGTAAATAACAATTGCAGTCACTGCTGGCTTAATACCATAAAACAATCCGGCAACTATCGTTACGTCACCATAAACCAAATATACCCAAGACAATAAAATTAAAATCAATAATGAGGGCACCACAAACAATACACCCGCAATAATTCCACCCCATGTTTTATGAATTAACCAGCCAATATAAGTAGCTAATTGCTGCGCTTCAGGACCAGGTAACAACATGCAATAGTTCAATGCGTGTAGATAGCGACTCTCAGATATCCAGCAACGTTTCTCTACAAGCTCTTGATGCATGATTGCAATCTGTCCGGCCGGACCTCCAAAGCTAACAAGTCCCAGCTTGAGCCAAAACCATATTGCTTGACGAAAAGAAATATTAGACTGATTCATGCAGACTAAAAAAGATCTGATATTTAATGGGTAAAAATATCACTACTTTCTTCTATAAATTCTTCTATTGTTTTGCTGGGGACCATTCTAAGTATTGGAGGCAATATCTTTTGTATCAGACTGGGAGAAACTGAAAACTCTGTATGATTAATAATCTCTGTGTACATTGATAGCAAGATAAGACTAATAGCAACCAGTAAAGAAAAGAACCATTTTTTAATATTACTTAGGTTGGTAGAGAACTCTAGGCTCAACCAAAGCAAATAATTTAGTAATACTATTTCTAAAATGACAGTCACTACTGTGACAAATATATAATTTAACGTGTTAAATAGAAGTAAGTCATATATAAATTGCATGAAATAAGAAAGAATCATGTAGAGCGAGATAAGACTCAATTGAGTCTTAAAATACATCGCATGTTTTACAATCTTACCAACAATTCCCCATATCAAGGCATATATAATAACAATCGCATCGATGACGAATACGGCTTCAATATATTCCCTAAGTTTAAATTCTGCAATTGAAGATGACCATGCTTCTAAAGACACCAATAGCGAAAGGAACAATAATGAAATGATTGCAACCGAAGGTTGTGAAAAAGTATTTAGAATTTGATTTTGCCGGCCAATGGAAACAGCTTCAGCAACAGCATGATTAGTCGCGAAGACACGAAGATGAGTTTTGCCTAAGAGCAACTCATCACCCGAATTTATTTGTTTGCTTTCTTTTATTCGATCATGCTTATATCGTAGCCCATTAATACTATTTAAATCATTAATAAAGATGCCATCGTCGGTTTCCGAAATTACAGCGTGATGCGCATCGATTGTATTGTCTGATAAAATCAAATGATTGTCGTAAGCTCTACCAATGGTAATTTCTTTTTGATCTAGTCTATGTCGCTCCAATACTTTGCCTGACACTGCAACGACTTCGATAATTATTGCCATGTAATTCCATTAAAGTACTTTGCCAAAAACTTCAATGCTGTGTCTTCACTAACGCCAGATATCGAAAAGTGTCCTAGTAGGCTACGGTTATTATCTTGAACTGACATAGATAAAAACATCACATCATAAATACCAATATATTTCTTATATTCACGCGCACAGAATGCCACCTTACTAACAGCCAGTGCTTGATCATTAGGTGCAGCTTTCACAAAGCCCTCGTGACATTTAAATTTAGTCACATCATCTTCACTCGCATTATTATCAGGACTCATTGCTGTTCCTTCTAATGTGAGGAGCGTATAAAATTGAAAAGGATTGAGTTCTTGTGATTCAATCCATGCGTATTGCAGCAATATTGTGCCCGTATTGAATCCGCGGGAAATATAGATACTTTCATTAGCTAAACAATCGCTTTGAATGTACTCATACTTTTGATCATCTTGATGATAATTCTCGCCCCAACATTGAATATATTGAGCAATTTCCTGTGGAATTATTACCTGACCCAATTTTGATGTTTTCCAATCTTTTGCTAATAACTCTTGATATATATTCTCTTGATTTTCATAAAGCTGATCTCGAATAGTCTGTTCATATATATTCGACTCAAGCCACAAAGACTCTGATCTATCAATGAAAAAACGAAGATGCTCTAGTGGTATAAGAAAGCCAACTTGATTACCGGACGACGCGACATTAACACCAATTACTCGACCAAATTTATCTAGCGTAGGACCTCCACTCATACCAGAATTAATCGCACCTGATATATGTATGCGTCCATACAAACTATAACTTGTAATGCCATTGAAAGTTCCCGGCACAACACTTAATCCTAAATCGTGTGGGTTACCTAATGAAAAAATGGGTTCCCCTTTTGCAGGTAACTTATCAGCTAGTGGTATACTCACCGCCTGAACATCATTTGACTGTAAAATTGCTAAGTCATTGACGACATCAAAATTAATAATCTCGAGATCAAAATTCTCACCGCCCTTATTTTCAATCACAATTTTGTATCGATCAGGATGATGAACGTACTCTGAAACAACATGAAAATTCGTAATAATTCGACCTTGATCTCCAATTTGAAATCCAGATCCAATCGAAGCCTGGTTGCCCGATGAAAGCTCTAAAACGCGAACTTTGAATATTCGATCACTAAATTGATTAAACAATTCTTTAGCATTCTGCTCACTTTCAGCGAATGCTAAAGATGATGAAAGCAAAACTAATTGCAAAAAATAAATGTATGCTTTCATTTAGTCTTAATATTACTCAGCCCTCATATGAGGAAATAAAAGCACATCTCTAATTGATTCAGAATTAGTAAAAAGCATTACCAAACGATCAACACCTATACCTTCCCCTGCTGTTGGAGGGAGTCCATATTCCAACGCACGAATATAATCATCGTCATAGTGCATCGCTTCTTCGTCACCACTATCTTTTTGTGCAACTTGCTGCTTAAATCGTGCTGCCTGATCTTCTGCATCATTTAACTCCGAAAAACCATTAGCGATTTCTTTTCCACCCACAAAAAACTCAAACCGATCGGTGACATCAGGATTAGTATCATTGCGTCGCGCCAGTGGAGACACTTCCGTAGGATACTCAGTAATAAAGGTAGGCTGATCAAGCTGACCTTCTACTGTCTTTTCAAAGATCTCAATTAGAAGTTTTCCAGCACCATATGATTCTTCATGTGGAATATTCAAGTCATCACATACTTTTCTCAGAGACTCCACAGTCAACAAATCATCGTCAGATAAGTTCGAATTGATTTTTAAAACGGATTGTTTAACTGACATTCTTACAAAGGGCTGTTCAAAGTCATAGGTCGAGCCCTGATACTCAATGATGTATTTTTCAAATAAGTGATGAGCAAGTTGACGTAACATATCCTCAGTTCGATCCATTAATACATGATAATCAGCATATGCTTCATAGAATTCCAGCATGGTGAATTCTGGATTATGTCGCGTCGATAGACCCTCATTTCTAAAGTTTCGATTTAATTCAAATACTTTTTCAAATCCACCGACAACTAATCGCTTTAAGTACAACTCAGGTGCAATACGTAAAAACATCTGCATATCAAGCGCATTATGATGCGTGATAAATGGCTTAGCCGTCGCACCGCCTGGGATTGAATGCATCATCGGCGTTTCAACTTCTAGAAAACCTTTATCATTTAGGTAACTGCGAATAAACTTGATAATTTTTGAACGCAATTGAAATGTAGCGCGCGTCTCTTGATTCATAATCAAATCAACGTAGCGCATACGATAACGCTGCTCTTGATCAGTAAGGCCATGAAATTTTTCAGGCAGAGGGCGTAACGACTTGGTTAATAATAAAACCAATTCCATTTTGACATAAAGATCACCCTTACCAGATTTACTTATTGGACCCGATACACCAATAATGTCGCCAATGTCCCATGTGTCAATTTCTTTGAGCTGTTCTTTTTCCAGAGACTTGCGATCAATATATGCTTGAATTTTTCCTGTCATATCTTGTAACACAAGAAATGGTCCACGCTTAGCCATGATACGTCCTGCAATACTGACTTCATGATTTAAGTTAGCTAACTCTTCTTTAGACTTGTCTCCAAATTCATTTTGTAAATTCTGCGCGTAAGCACCTCGAACAAAGTCATTGGGAAATGCATTTCGCTTAGCTCTTATTTCACTAAGTTTTTCACGTCTCAATGCGATTAACTTATTTTCATCATGTCCATTATCTTGTGGGCTATCTTGATCACTCATATTATTTTTACTTTTCCAGTTACAATCCAGCTTTTAAGCTAGCTTCAATAAATTGATCCAATGCACCATCTAAAACAGCTTGGGTATTACTTGTTTCAACTGCAGTTCTTAAATCTTTAATTCTTGATTGATCCAATACATAGGATCTTATCTGACTACCCCATCCAATGTCTGATTTGGAATCTTCCATTGCTTGTTGCTCCGAATTACGTTTTTGCATCTCTAATTCGTACAACTTGGCTTTTAATTGTTTCATCGCTACATCTTTATTTTTGTGTTGCGAGCGATCATTTTGGCATTGTGTCACTACACCCGTTGGCATGTGGGTAATACGAACTGCAGATTCTGTTTTATTAACATGTTGACCACCTGCACCACTGGCACGATATACATCAATACGTAAATCTGTAGGATTAATCTCTATATCGATATTGTCATCCACTTCAGGTGACACAAAAACTGCAGCAAATGAAGTATGACGTCGATTACCTGAATCAAACGGCGACTTTCTAACTAAACGATGCACACCTGTTTCTGTTCTTAACCAGCCAAATGCATATTCACCATCATACTTTATAGTAGCACTTTTTATTCCCGCTACTTCCCCGGGGGACACTTCTATTAATTCGGTTTTAAAGCCTTTATCCTCACCCCAACGCAAGTACATACGCAATAACATCTCAGCCCAATCTTGTGCTTCAGTACCTCCCGACCCTGACTGGATATCAACAAAAGCATTAGATGTATCCATTTCACCGGAAAACATACGGCGAAATTCTAATTGCGCAACATTTTCTTCAAGTTTAGATAAATCTTCTATGACTGAAGCTACTGTCGACTCATCTTCTTCAGCTTCAGCCAACTCTAATAATTCAGTCGCATCCACGACACCTTGTTCGACAGTTTGAATCGTATTGACAACAGCTTCGAATTGAGAACGCTGTTTGCCTAACTCTTGGGCGCGTTGAGGATTACTCCAAACATCGGGGGCTTCTAGTTCCCGAGAAACTTCTTCCAGCTGTTCAAGTTTCGTTTCGTAGTCAAAGATACCCCCTAAGAGCATTGACTCGTTTTCCGAGTTCTTTGAGTTGACTGTAGTAAAGCGCAAGTTCCATTTTTATTTGTTTTATTAAGGTGTGCCGTATTTTAATGCGTTGTTTTCACTATTAGATGCCGAATCATCATTTGAGCTGATTCAATACCTCTGTAGTAATTGACATCGAGTTCATAAGCCGCATGGATAATATCAGCACGGTTATGCCAATCATAGTTTTGAAAATTAAAAGCAATTGCATCAATAGCATTTGAACCCTTAACCGCTTGCAGAGTTAGTTTCAAGTGATGTTCTCCGACGATTCTATGATCAATTACTTTAAATTCGCCATCAAATACTGGCATTGGAAAGGCCTGACCCCAAGGTCCAGAAGACCTCAATATTTGAGCCGTATTCAAACTGAGTTCATGATCACTTAATTCGCCATCGGATAGAATTTCTGCATGCAAATCTTCTTCACTTACCCAGTTTGATAGAACTTCATTGAACGCCTCAGTAAATAATGAGAAGTTAGTTTCTTTCAAAGTCAAACCAGCAGCCATGGCATGTCCTCCAAACTTAGAAATTAAATCAGGATTTCTTGCCGCCACCGAATCCAATACATCTCGTATATGCACGCCTGAAATAGAACGAGCTGAACCTTTAAGTTCACCATCAGCATCAGCCTTGGCGAACGCAATGGTTGGACGATGAAATTTTTCTTTGATGCGTGCGGCTAGTATCCCAACCACACCTTGATGCCAATCATTTTGATAAATACATATTCCAATATTATTTTGTTGCCTATCGATTGAAGATTGTTGCTCTAGAGATTCTAAACTCTTTAAGGCTTCATCACGCATCTGCGTTTCAATTTCACGGCGTTCCGAATTTAATGAATGCAACTTAACAGCAAGCTCATTTGCTGTTTTGAGGTTATTTGCTAATAAGCATTCAATGCCAATTGACATATCCTCTAACCTACCTGCCGCATTAATACGTGGGCCAACATAGAAGGCAAGATCGGAAGATACGGTACGTTGATAATTACAATTAGCCACTTGAAGTAAAGCCAAGATGCCAGAGCAACATTTCCCTGCTCGAATTCTTCTTAAGCCTTGCTCCACAAAAATTCGATTATTCCGGTCCAAAGGCACCACATCTGCTACTGTTCCAAGTGCTACTAGATCAAGCAGCTCAGCAAAGTTAGGCTCCGGAATATTCTGCTCATCAAACCATTGCTGCTCTCGCAATCTTGAGCGCAGTGCAATTAGTACATAAAACATTACTCCAACCCCAGCCAGAGCTTTACTTGGAAAATCATCACCTGGCTGATTGGGATTTACGATGGCATTGGCATTAGGTATTTCTGTCCCCGGGAGATGGTGATCGGTCACTAAAACATCAATTTTGAGATCACGCGCACGTTGTGCGCCGGAAAGGCTAGAAATGCCGTTATCTACCGTAATTATGAGTTTAGAACCCCTTTTTTGACATAAATCTACGATTTCTGGCGTTAAGCCATAACCAAATTTGAAACGATTTGGAACCAAATAGCTTAAATTTTGTGCGCCTAGGCCTGATAATCCCCGCATTGCTAGGGCGGTACTCGTCGCGCCATCCGCATCATAATCACCCACAATTACAATCGCCTTACTTTGCTTAATTGCTTCAAATATCAGCTCGACAGCCTGATTGATTCCTTTCAATAATTCTGGGGAATGAATATGTTGTATCGACATTTCCAAATGGGCAGGATCGGTCACACCACGATTCGCGTATACTCTCTTCAACAATTCTGGAAGCTGGGTTTGGGTAAGCGCATCAACCGGAAGATTTGTGCGCCGTCTAACTCTGGTTTGCATGGCCAGATATTACCAACTTATAACAAACCCATGCATTAAATCGTTTATGCCTGACCATATTTTATTTTTAACCGGCAAACTCGCTGAAAAAAGTTTGCACAAAGTGCTAGAAGGCATGGAGCCTAAAGACTTTACCTATGAGGTCTACCAAATTGGTGTAAGCGTTGCCGCTTTGATGACCACAGATTTAATCGCACGCCGTTTAAAAGATGTTTCCCAATTCGATAAAGTATTACTACCCGGCCGCTGTCGTGGCGATATTGAGGAACTCGCCAAGAAACTCGAAACACCCGTTGAACGCGGGCCAGAAGAATTAAAAGATTTACCTCAGCATTTTGGGCATGCCGCAAAAAAAACAGACTTAAGCCAATACTCGACTGACATCTTTGCTGAAATTGTCGATGCGCCCAATATGACTGTCGAGCAAATACTTGCTCGGGCTGAAAGATACAAAAAAGATGGCGCAAATGTTATTGACCTCGGATGTTTACCTAACACGCCCTTTGAGCATTTAGCGGAATCAGTACAAGCTTTAAAAGCAGCAGAATTTAAAGTCAGCGTTGACTCTTTGTTACCCGAGGACCTGGTCACCGGTGGTAATGCAGGCGCAGATTTTTTATTAAGTTTGCAACTTAACTCTCTGTGGGTCTTAGAAAAAGTCAATTCCACTCCAATCATTATTGGCACCCCGCCAACGAACCTGCGCTCCTTATATAAAACAATCGATATCTTGCTTAAAGAAGGTATCCGTTTCATTGCCGACCCCATTCTTGACCCAATTAATTTTAACTTTACAGAATCTATCGTCCGCTATCGAAATCTGCGTAATCGCTATCCTGATATCGAAATCATGATGGGTGTGGGCAACCTTACAGAACTCACACATGCCGACTCTGCCGGCACTAACGCTTTGCTAATGGGGATCATTTCTGAATTAAATATTGGACATATTCTGGCGACTGAAGTCAGCGAGCACTGTCGCAAAGCAGTCAAAGAAGCAGATCTAGCTAGACGGATTATGTATGCTTCTAAGCAAGACAATATTCCACCTAAGGGTTACCACAATGGTCTAATGGCTTTACATGAGCGCAAACCCTACCCTTACGATGTGTCCGAGATTAGCGAATTTGCTGAAGGTGTGCGTGATCCAAATTTCAGAATACAAGTATGTGATGAAGGCGTGTTCGTATACAATCGCGATGGCATTTGGAATGCGACTGATCCGTTCGATCATTACCCCAATTTAAATGTTGCCGAAGATGGCGCGCATGCCTTTTACTTAGGCGTAGAACTTGCCCGTGCGCAAATCGCCTGGCAATTGGGAAAGCGTTATGACCAAGACGAGGAATTAACCTGGGGCGTCGCACATGAACGTGAACAACAAGACTTAACCCAGTTCAAGGAAGAAGGAACCACCATGCAAACCCGAAAAGAGCGAAAGTCCAATCGCAAAAATAAAAAGAATGATGCAAGGCGCTGTTGAGTTATGCCTTTTATAAGAGAAAGTATTATTACCACCTTGCACGATGATGGTAGTGCTCATATTGCTCCTATGGGAGTTCATGAGACTGATAAAGGCTTAATGCTCGCACCCTTTAAACCATCTGCTACCTTAGATAATTTATTACGTGATAGAGTTGCAACTATTAATTATCCAGATGATGTGCGTGTTTTTGCTGGTTGCATTACTGGCAGACGTGATTGGCCGACTTTTCCGACTGATGTCATTTCAAGTGTTCGTTTACATGACTGTTTAGCTCACACGGAAATTCAAATACATACTCATGAAGACGACGAGTTAAGACCACGCTTCTATTGTGAAGTAGTACACGAACAAATGCATAAACCATACCACGGGTATAATCGAGCCCAGTCTGCAGTGATCGAACTCGCCATACTCGCTAGCCGTTTAGACATTCTGACTGATGAAAAAATTGATTCGGAAATTGAATATTTAAAAATTGGTTTAGAAAAAACTGCAGGCGAAAGAGAACTTCAAGCTTGGGAATGGTTGATGAAAAAAATTACTGAATTTAAAAAAACTGAGACTGCATCATGACTGGATTCTTAGCAAGCGTTAATAACTTAGAAGATGCTATCACTGTAAATCAATATGGTGCTGACATCATTGACTTAAAGAACCCAACCCAAGGTGCTCTGGGTGGACTCAGTATCGATGAAATCCAATCCATCGTGGATCACTTATGGGAAAAAGCCATCATCAGCGCTACTGTGGGTGACTTGGATGCGGATATATCTATGATCATGAGGAAGATTAAGCAAGTTTCTGATACAGGCGTTGATTACGTCAAAGTTGGAATGTTTTCTCAGAAACATATCAGCGAATGCTTGCCAAGTTTTGAATATCATGCACGACGCGGCATAAAAATCATTGCCGTATGTTTTGCCGACATAGAGTTTGATATCGAAGCAACAGTAAAAGCATGTAAGAAAGCGCAATTGACTGGCGTAATGATGGACACTGCGGGAAAGAATGCTGGTAGCTTATTGCTTCATCGATCAAAAACCGAATTAATCTCTTTTATTAAAACTGCAAAACAACTTGGACTATTAACAGGGCTAGCAGGATCTTTAAGACAAGAAGATATAAATAAACTGCTTCCAATTAATCCTGACTATATTGGGTTTAGAACTGCTCTATGCAAAGGCCTAAAACGCACTGGGAGTATTTCTAGTGACGCAGTTCAAGATATTCGAAATCAAATCCCAAAATATTTTGACTCAGTACAACAAGGCTAAACTATTTTTTACCAACAATAATCTGCCGCAGTCGTTCCACTCTTAACTCCCGCATTGGTATAAGTAATAGTCGCGCACTTTGTGTCACCATCTTGTGCTCCTCCAGATACAGGCGCTGCCGATAAGCTGAAAGTTGACGCGGCGGATGTGATAGTCACAACATATAAACCTTCTGGTGAATCGATAGTATCACTATTTCCATGGCTTACACCGTTACTACTACAATTAGAGCTGTTATACACACCATAAAGCGACATACATTTTTCTAAAGACTGTGCAACTTGCAACAAGGCGTTATGCCCATCTGTTCTTCTGGCTTTTTGGGTCTGATCGGCATATGTAGGTATGCCTATAGCAGCCAGAATCGCGATAATCGCGACGACTATCAACAACTCAACTAGTGTAAATCCCTTTTGTTTAACTACATTCATCTATATCTCCCTATTTAAGCTGTTGCCACGATAATCGGCCTTCCAAGGTACCGCCTGTAATAGCAACTTCATTTAAGTTCCCGCCACTGTCATT
>JBCDBX010000005.1:0-52904 GCA_039182865.1 Pseudomonadota bacterium | reverse complement strand
TGTTCAAATGAAAATTGCGGATCATTGCACAAACTTGTGCAGACTTTAACTACATCGCTTCCTTTAATAGTTAACGTGTATTCATTTTTTTTATAAGTTAAATCGCAACAAAACTGTTGCGCAAAGTCAGATAAGGCTTGCTGGTAAGATATTTCGCTCATAATATTTTTGCTTCATTAACGCGAAATAGTATTTTTACGACGTATTTTATTTTGTAACTGCAAAATGCCATACATAAGCGCTTCAGCTGTCGGTGGACATCCTGGTACATAGATATCAACAGGGACAATACGATCACAACCACGCACAACTGAGTAAGAATAATGGTAATAACCACCACCATTAGCACAAGAACCCATAGAGATTACCCACTTGGGGTCAGGCATCTGGTCATAAACTTTTCGCAGCGCTGGTGCCATTTTATTTACCAGCGTGCCTGCTACTATCATGACATCAGATTGACGAGGACTAGGCCGAAACATTACACCAAAGCGATCTAGATCATAACGCGCAGCACCTGCATGCATCATTTCAACAGCACAACATGCTAAACCAAAAGTCATTGGCCACATGGAGCCCGTTCTAGCCCAGTTTACAAGATCATCAAGCTTGCCCAGAGCAAAACCTTGCTGCATGATTTTTTCCGGTTCAATATTTTGTTCTTCCGCTAATCCCAATTTAGTGCTCCCTTCTTCCACTCATAGATAAATCCGATAATCAAAATACCCAGAAAGAATGCCATAGCCAATAACCCCGGAATTCCAATATCACGCAATGCAACTGCCCAAGGGAAAAGAAAGGCAATTTCTAAATCAAAAATGATAAACAGGATTGCAACTAGGTAATATCTTACGTCGAATCGAGTGCGTGAATCTTCAAATGCTTCAAAACCACATTCGTAAGGTGAATTTTTGGCATCACTTGGTGTGCGCTTACCAAGCAACATACCTGCAAGTATGGGAACAGTACCAATACCTAACGCAATCACGAGGAAAATTAGGATTGGAATATAATTCTGAAGCATAAAATTCTGCTTTTATAAAATTTATATAAATATGTGACCAAGAGATGCTGATAAGCTTAGTGATATTAAGCCTCAGAGAGATGTAATACAAATCGATGTATTAATAGGGCAATAAATCCGTGCAGATTTGATCACAGATAGTGCAAATCAGAATTTATCAATAAGTTGTTACTAAAAACGCAAAGAGTTAAGTATTTTATGAAGAGTAATTTAATTAGTGATTTCGTACATATGGAATGACGTAATTATGGTTGTTTAGATTAAGATATATCCAGCTTCCTTGCTCAGACTGATAGCCACCAATCTTCGCCAATCCCGACTCTATCGCGAATTTTAATGCTTGAGGGGTTTCACAAACTGCATTTGATGCAATATGGATTTGTTTTAATAAGTCTTTCGTAAGCACAGAAACAGTCTTGTCAGAAAAATCGATATCTCTTTGTTTTATTACCAGTTCACTGGCCTGAGATGTTTGATGCATGGTTATTTAAGTAAATAGTAATGAGAATGATTCGCATATGCTATATTAATCAAGGTGAGTATTCAAATAAAATCTTATCTTTAAATTCTCAGGTATAAAGACCCAGTGGGTCTCAATAACCACAATAAAACTCATAGATCCATGTGACTTTCATCACTTACAACATACAGTTACGTAAGTATGGTGCATTTAATTGAGCTAAATGATTTTTAAATGTATCAATGAGGGTCCGCATGAATTCTCAAAAAACTAAAATAATCATAATGTCCTACGCTTTTTTTCTTTCCATGATCATGACGGGATGTGGCGGCGGAGGTGGTGGTGGCGATAGTGTACTCTTGACACCGATTCCAAATGCCACGGTTTCAGGTTGCTTTGTCGAAGACTATCAAGATCCTGCTGCGTCTCCATATGTTCTACCCTATCAAGTGGGTATGTCATTTTTAGTCAATAATGGAAATTGCGGACTTTCGCCAACTCATCAACCAGTCTGCACGGTAGTCAATGCAAATGGTCGTGTTGAACGTTGTGGTGACGCACGATATGCCTACGATTTCGCCATGCCCATTGGTATTGTAGTTACAGCAGCCCGAGGCGGTAAAGTTACGCTAGTCGTGGATGGTTTCAGTAACGCTACAAATGGAGGCGATCAAGACAATCAAGTGAATATTCAACATGATGATGGAAGTGTAGGTTCCTATATTCATTTTTCTCCTAATTCAATATTTGTCTCAGTCGGAGATTTGGTAAGTAAAGGGGATCCAATTGGTTTGAGTGGCTCAAGTGGGTTTACTACATTCGACCCCGCATTCCCAAATCCACATCTTCATTTTTATGTGTCTGAGCCACCATTTATTAATTGCAATCCTCCCGTTATCATCTCAGGATGTAGGTCGGCCCCGGTGACATTTAATAACGCAAATCCACCAGATGTCCCATTGATTCAGGGCACTACCTACGAAGCACTTCCCCATAGTCATTAAAGCTTATTTATAAATTTTCACTTAGTAAAATGATTGTGTCGCTTTGCGGTGAATATCTTGGGAAATTGGAGATAATAGAAAATCTTAAGAATGGCTGCGCCATTATTTACTCGCGATAAACTCGCGGGTAGTACCCACGTATATTAGACACCTCAAATTAAAAACCGAGTAATAAGTTGTGTGAAACATCTACCAGGACTAAGAATATTGCGCGTCGCTACGCGACAATTAATTTGCGACGAATACCCCTTCGCATGTGTGGTGCCGATGGCCGGAGTCGAACCGGCACGAGCATAGCTCACTACCCCCTCAAGATAGCGCGTCTACCAATTCCGCCACATCGGCTTTTGATATAATCAAAATATGAGCTATAAGCTCACGATATTTTCATGAACTGAAAATATCGAGGAGTAATCATAGAGTTCAATAAAGAAATAGTCTTTTATTGAGGCACATCGGAGGGCAATTCAGTACCGCTCTGATTAGTCTTACTTTCAATTTCTTCAATAATTTCAGCAGACTTATCGTCAGGCGAAGCATCAAAGAATTCCTGTTCACTTACATTGGGTACATCACTTTGTGATGATGGCTCGCCTGCTTGCTTTTCAATTTCTTTCTTTATGGCTTCCATCATTTCTTCATTGCTTGCGCCATCAGGCAAGTTAAGTGTTTCTGGAAGTTCAGGTGCATTTTCAGGAATCACTTCTTGCTGCACTGCTGACTCAACAATACTTTCTGAAACAGGACGATTACTTGCAAGGTAAGCAAGTACAATAGTATTTATAAAAAATAATGCAGCAAGAATTGCAGTAGATCTCGACAAAAATGATGCTGAACCTCTTGAACCAAACACCGTGCCTGACGCTCCTGCACCAAAAGCCGCACCCATTCCTGCACCCTTGCCTTGTTGTATCAGTACAAGCCCTATTAAGGCCGCTGCTAGGAGTACACCAACTGAAACTAAAACACTATATAACATTATTTATTACCGTCATTGAGTTATTACTAAAGCCGAGGCTGCTTTTACAATTGCATTGAATTGCTTAGCATCTAACGAGGCACCTCCAATAAGGCCACCATCAATATCCAGCTGTGAAAAAAGTTCAACAGCATTACTTGCTTTTACGCTGCCACCATAAAGAATTCTAAGTCCATCAGCAATTTCAGGAGATTGCTTGGCAATTTCTGATCTAATTATAGAGTGAACTTCTTGGGCCTGTTCAGGCGTTGCAGTTTTACCAGTACCTATTGCCCAGATAGGCTCATAAGCAATGACCATCTTAGCCATATTATCAATGCCTACTTTAACCATGACCGCAGCAAGCTGTTTAATAATGACTTCTTTCATTTGCTCTTGTTCTCGTTGCTCTAAAGACTCACCCACACACAGTATTGGTGTTAAACCTGCTTCTAAGCTACGCACTGCCTTATCTGCGACAATCTGGTCAGACTCACCATAATACCCTCGACGTTCTGAATGCCCAACAATGATATACACACATCCCATTTCACTAAGCATTTCGGCCGATACCTCGCCTGTGAAAGCACCTTGCATTTCTCTAGCGACAGACTGCGCGCTTAAGAAGACATTGTCAGATTTAATTGCATGCCCGCATGCCGCTAGATATGGAAATGGCGGTGAAATCACCACATCGACATCATTGAAATTTTTAGCAAAAGAATCAATAGGCTCCAGCAGTGATGAGACCATGCTTAAATTGCCGTTTAGTTTCCAGTTTGCAGCTACAATTGGGCGACGCATAAAGATTAATCAGTAAAATGAAGCGCGCAAGCTTACCTTAGCGAAGGCAGATAAATCAATCTGGAAACGGGCTTTAAGTGAATTAAATTCGAAGGTTTAAGCTGCACATTCTTGGGATACGACGGAGGCAATATTCTCTGCCAGAGTTTTTACCTGAGGACCATCCATTCCTTCTACCATGACTCGTATTAATGGTTCGGTCCCTGAAGGACGCAAAAGCACTCGACCACTCTCAGCTAACTGCCCTTCTGCTTCACTAACTGCTTGTTTAATGCCTTGAGATGATTCGAGGTCAATTTTTTTATCGACTGGAACATTAACGAGCGTTTGAGGATATTTAGTCATATCTTGTTTCGCATCGCCTATTTCAATGCCTTGCTCTACCAAGACTGCCAAAACTTGCAGTGCTGATACAATGGCATCACCCGTGGTGGTTCTGTCCAAACAGATAATGTGTCCTGAAGATTCACCACCCAACACCCAGTTAGATTCTTTTAGTTTCTCAAGTACATATCGATCGCCAACTGGCGCACGTTGAAAAGGAATATTCTGTCGTTTCAGTGCATGCTCAAGGCCGAGGTTAGACATTAATGTACCAACGACACCCCCAGGTAATTTTTCTTTTTGCTTTCGGTCAACAGCAATGATGTAAAGCAATTCATCACCATCGACCACTTCACCATTTTTATCGACCATAATTAAACGATCACCATCGCCATCAATTGCAATGCCCAGATTGGCTTGATGTTCAATAACTGCCATACGTAATTGTTTGGGATTAGTCGCACCACATTCCTCATTAATGTTTAAACCATTAGGTTCTGAACCAATGGAAATAACCTCTGCACCTAATTCGCGAAATACATTTGGCGCTACGTGATAAGTTGCACCATGTGCACAATCTACAACGACTTTAAGCCCATTAAGTCTTATTCTTGACGCTATCGTACTTTTGCAAAATTCAATATATCGCCCAGCAGCGTCAGTGACTCTCTCTGCTTTTCCTAAAAGATCTGAGCTAACAGTGGTTAATGGCTTGTCTAACTCAGCTTCAATTTGTTGCTCAATTTCATCCGGCAACTTTGCTCCGTCAGTGGAGAAAAACTTAACTCCGTTATCATAATAAGGATTATGTGATGCGCTTATCACTATTCCCGCTGAGGCTCTCAAAGTTCGGGTTAGATAAGCAATGCCGGGTGTTGGCATGGGCCCAAGCAATCTTGTATTAACTCCCGCAGCAGATAAGCCCGCTTCAAGGACTGATTCAAGCATATATCCAGAAATGCGAGTATCTTTGCCAATTAAGACGAGATTTCCATTGTTACTGCATAGCACTCGACCTGCAGCCCAGCCAAGTTTTAATACAAACTCAGGTGTCATCACGCCATCGCCTACACGACCACGAATACCATCAGTGCCAAAATACTTTCTTGTCATTTCTTACCTTGATAATCAGATACTTTATACAAGATCTCACTTTACAGGCCTAAACTACTGTTTTCTATACTTTCTGTCAGTAATTCAATCCCAAATAAAAAGGCCCTCAGTGAGGGCCTTTCAACTATCTCATAAAAATTTTGCTTATCAATGAAGACTTGCAGGCCCGCCAATAGGGCCAGATTCTTCATCTTTTTTGATATCTTCGGATGCTGTTGCTGTACCACCCGGCTCGTCATCCTCCCAGTCTTCGGGCGGACGTGGCTGCTTACCTTCCATGATGTCATTTATCTGATCAGTATTAATCGTTTCATACTTAACCAATGCTTTAGCCATAGTATGTAACTTATCCAAGTTACCGACCAATATGTTCTTTGCCCGCTCGTAGTTAGTATCGATAATCTTACGCACCTCATCATCGATTGAGTGAGCAGTGACATCTGAAATTGTTTTGCGCTGAGTCACGGAATGACCCAAGAAAACCTCACCGTCTTCTTCACTATATGCAAGGGGTCCCATCTTTTCAGACAAACCCCACTTGGTCACCATGCCACGTGCGATTTCTGTAGCGCGTTCGATGTCATTAGAAGCACCAGTTGTAACAGCTTCTTCACCAAAGATAATTTCTTCAGCAAGACGTCCACCAAATAAGCTTGAAATCTGACTTTCAAGGCGTTGTTTACTGTGACTGTAACGATCTTCCTCCGGCAAGAACATAGTCACACCTAATGCACGCCCACGTGGAATTATCGTTACTTTGTAGACAGGATCATGTTCAGGCACTAAACGTCCAACGATGGCATGACCTGCTTCATGATAAGCAGTGAGTTTTTTCTCATCATCATTCATCACCATAGACTTACGTTCAGCCCCCATAATGATCTTGTCTTTGGCACGCTCAAATTCATCCATCTCAACGTTTCGTTTGTTAGCGCGTGCTGCAAATAATGCAGCTTCATTAACAAGGTTTGCTAGATCTGCACCCGAGAAACCTGGTGTGCCGCGCGCTATCAGATCAGCACGCACGTTGCTACCTAATGGTACTTTGCGCATATGTACTTTTAGAATGTGTTCACGTCCGCGCAAGTCAGGAAGCGGAACTGTGACCTGGCGATCAAAGCGACCCGGCCTTAATAAGGCAGGATCTAATACGTCTGGTCGGTTTGTTGCTGCGATTACAATGACACCTTCATTACCATCAAAGCCATCCATTTCCACAAGTAGCTGGTTAAGTGTTTGCTCACGCTCATCATGGCCACCACCTAAACCCGCACCACGATGACGACCGACCGCATCGATCTCATCGATAAAGATAATGCACGGTGAATGTTTCTTAGCTTGCGCAAACATATCGCGCACACGAGAGGCACCAACACCGACAAACATTTCAACAAAGTCTGAACCAGAAATTGTGAAGAAAGGGACTTTAGCTTCGCCTGCAATCGCTTTCGCCAATAGTGTTTTACCTGTACCTGGAGAACCAACCATCAAAACGCCACGTGGAATTTTTCCACCAAGCTTTTGAAACTTACTTGGATCACGCAAAAATTCGACCAACTCAGAAACTTCTTCCTTAGCTTCTTCAACGCCAGCAACATCCGCAAAGGTTACTTTGATTTGGTCTTCGCCCATTAGGCGCGCTTTACTCTTGCCAAAAGACATGGCTCCTCGACCACCGCCACCGCCTTGCATCTGGCGCATCAAGAAAATCCATAAACCGATGAGTAATAGCATCGGGAACCAACTGATAAATATGTCGACTAGTATCGAACGCTTTTGTGAAGGACTAGTTTCGATCGTGACATTATTTTCTAACAGTTCATCAACCAGTTTGTCATCGCCTGGGCTATAAGTTGTGAACTCCTCGCCCGACACTTTAGTTCCAACAATCGTTCGATTATCAGAATCTATATTAACTTCTTGAACTTGTCCCCCACGAACCTGGGAAATGAATTCAGAATATGAAAGCTGCGAAGTTTCAGGTTTTTTCGTACTAAAGTTGTCAAAAACAGACATCAATACTACAACGATGACTGCCCACAAAATTAGATTTTTTACCATATCATTCATATCGATCCTCAAATGAGAGCACTGACTCCATGTGTATAATTAGACCTTACTATACCCCAAACTCTCGCGCTACCGCATACATCTCTTTACTCTCTTTGCGCGATGCTTGTGGTTTAAATGTATTCACCTGTTTAAAACTCGACCTTAATTCCTTTAAATATTGTGGATAACCCTCTCCCTGAAATAGTTTCACCACAAATCCACCACCTAATGTAAGGTGTTCTCGAGCAAAATCCAGCGCGAGCTCAGCCAGATACATGGTTTTTGGCTGATCAACGGCCTTGTTCCCTGATATATTGGGGGCAATGTCAGATAATACAAGGTCTACTCTTTGGTCATTCAGCGTTTGTACAAGCATCTGTAAAACCTCATCTTCGGTGAAATCTCCTTGCAAGACAGTCAGTCCATCCATAGATTTGATAGGTAAAATATCGAGTGCGATTAGTTTATTTGCGGTTCCAGGATATTTTTCAAGTACAAACTGACACCAAGCACCAGGGGCAGCACCTAAATCTACAATAAATTGGTTAGGCTTAATAACTTTATATTTGTTTTGTATTTCTTCTAACTTGAAAACAGCGCGTGAACGATAACCCTTTGCTTTAGCTTGCGCGACATATGGATCTTTTTTTTGACGATCTAACCAACGCGAACTACTTTTACTGCGAGACATTAATTAACAGCTAGACATACTTTACATCAAGTATCTCAAAATCTTTTTCCCCACCAGGCGCGATCACTGTTGCTATGTCACCGACGTTTTTGCCAATGAGTGCGCGTGCAATTGGTGAAGTCACGGAAATTAAATTGGCTTTAATGTCCGCTTCATCTTCGCCTACAATTTGATAAGTTACCTCATCGCCCGTCTCTTCTTCTGCTAAATTAACTGTTGCACCAAATACAACACGTTCTCCACTTAATTTAGAGACATCGATAATTTCTGCGTTAGATAATTTACCCTCAATATCCTGTATACGACCTTCAATAAAACTTTGCTGTTCACGCGCTGCATGGTATTCAGCGTTTTCTTTCAAGTCGCCATGTTCACGCGCAGTAGCTATGGCCTCTATGACTTTGGGACGATCAACAGTTTTCAGTTGATGCAGTTCTTCGCGCAATTTTTCAGCGCCACGTTTTGTTAAAGGGACTTTATTCATCTTATTAGATAATTTAATTTTTTAATTCTGCATGAAGGTTATGAAGTGGATAGACATCTTTTGTAGCTTCTTGTTCAATAGCCTCTTTTAGCGCCCAGGCACCTGAAATTGTCGTGGTATAACAAATTTTTTGTTGCAGTGCCTTGCGACGGATCGTGAATGAATCGGCAATGGCCTGTTTACCTTCAGTTGTATTAATGATGAGATCAATTTTCTGATCAATTATCATATCTACAATATGGGGTCGACCTTGTCGTACTTTGTTGATCGGCTTACAAGGAATTTTTTTAGCATTAAGAAAATCTGAGGTTCCTCCTGTTGCGACAATATCAAAGCCAATTTTAACCAGTTCTGCGGCTAACTCTGAAGCCGCTTCTTTATCTTCATTGCGCACACTAATAAGCACGGTTCCATTGAGTGGAAAATCTACGCCTGCGGCAGACTGAGACTTTGCAAAAGCCTCACCAAAGGTTTTACCAACACCCATCACTTCGCCTGTAGATTTCATTTCTGGACCGAGAATGGGGTCGACATCGATAAACTTGATGAATGGGAATACCGCTTCTTTTACAGAAAAGTGTTCAGGAATAATTTCTTTAGTTACATCTAACTCTGCTAACTTTTTACCCGACATGCAGCGCGCGGCGATTTTGGCTAAAGGCAAACCGATAGACTTGGAAACAAACGGTACCGTGCGTGATGCACGTGGATTAACTTCCAATAAATAAATATCATTACCTTTTACGGCAAACTGAATATTCATCAAGCCAATCACATTTAACCCAAAAGCTAATTTACGCGTCATGTCACGAATACGTTCTTGTGTATCTTCTGTTAAGGAATGCGGTGGTAACGCACAGGCAGAATCACCCGAATGAATACCGGCTTGTTCGATATGTTGCATAATGCCACCAATAAATACATCTTCGCCATCACAAATTGCATCAACATCAATTTCAGTGGCATCTGCAAGAAAACGATCAAGTAAGACTGGCGAGTCATTAGAAACCGACACAGCAGTTTTCATGTAATGCGTTAAGTCTTCATCGTTATAAACAATTTCCATCGCACGACCTCCCAATACATAAGATGGACGTACAACTACTGGATATCCTATTTGATTGGCTAAAGGGACTGCCTCTTCGGCACTTTTTGCCGTTGCATTGGGAGGTTGCAATAACTCTAACTTATTAACCAGCTCCTGGAAGCGTTCTCTATCTTCAGCAAGGTCAATTGAATCGGGACTGGTGCCAATAATAGGCACACCCGCCGCCTCAAGATCTCGGGCAAGTTTTAGAGGCGTTTGACCTCCAAATTGAACAATCACCCCTTTAGGCTTTTCAACGCGGCAAATTTCTAGTACATCTTCTAATGTTAGAGGATCGAAAAACAATCTATCAGATGTATCGTAATCGGTTGAAACAGTTTCAGGATTGCAGTTCACCATTATGGTTTCATAACCATCTTCACGCATGGCAAGTGCCGCATGCACACAACAGTAATCAAATTCGATGCCTTGCCCGATTCGATTTGGACCACCGCCTAACACCATGATTTTTTCTTTATCCGAAGGGTTGGCTTCACACTCGGATTCATAGCTTGAATACATATAAGCCGTACTCGTTGAAAATTCTGCCGCACATGTATCAACACGTTTATAAACTGGATGCACAGAATTTTTCCATCGATAATTACGTACAGTGGTTTCTGTCTGACCATCAAGCAACTGAGCTATGCGGCGATCCGAAAATCCTTTTTGTTTTAAGCGAAATAATTCATCAAAAGAAATTTGTGTGAGAGATTTAGATTGTAGATCAGCTTCTAAATCGATAATTTCTTTAATTTGTGCGAGGAACCATGGATCGATAGCTGTCATCTCAAATAATTTTTCAAGACTATAACCCTCACGCATCGCATCGGCGACATACCATAAACGACTTGGACACGTTTCGAGTACGCGTTCATCTAGTTCGTGTTGCCAATCTGCGCTTGCACGATCAATCACAGGATTTAAACCATCCATGCCTGTCTCTAATCCGCGTAATGCTTTTTGTAAGGATTCCTGAAACGTTCGGCCAATCGCCATCACTTCTCCCACAGATTTCATTTGCGTACTTAAAATAGCAGGCGCTTGCGGGAATTTTTCAAATGCAAAGCGTGGTACTTTTGTAACTACATAATCAATGGTTGGCTCGAAGGATGCCGGTGTCATGCCGCCCGTGATTTCGTTATCTAGTTCATCTAAGGTATATCCAACAGCCAATTTCGCTGCAACTTTGGCAATAGGAAAACCAGTTGCCTTTGATGCAAGTGCAGACGAACGCGAGACACGTGGATTCATCTCAATAACTACTAAGCGTCCATCTTTTGGATTAACTGCAAACTGAACATTTGAACCCCCAGTATCGACACCTATTTTTCGTAATACTTCAATCGAAGCATTACGCATAATTTGATACTCCTTGTCTGTTAAGGTTTGGGCAGGCGCAATTGTAATGGAGTCACCGGTATGCACACCCATAGGATCAAGGTTTTCAATAGAACAGATAATAATGCAGTTATCCGCGTTATCGCGAACCACTTCCATTTCATATTCTTTCCAACCTAATAAGGATTCTTCTAGCAATACTTCCGTAGTGGGTGAAAGATCTAAACCACGTGTTACGATGGATTCAAACTCTTCCATGTTATACGCAATGCCACCGCCGCTACCGCCCAAGGTAAATGAAGGACGGATAATGGTTGGAAAACCCACTTGTGGTTGAATTTGCAAGGCCTCCTCCATGCTGTGTGCTACAGCAGAGCGTGCAGACTCAAGTCCGATCTCATTCATCGCGATTTTAAATTTCTCACGATCCTCTGCGGTATCGATCGCCTCTTTTGAAGCTCCGATCATCTCGACATTAAATTTTTCTAGAACACCTTCGCGATCTAAATCCAATGCGCAATTCAACGCAGTTTGTCCGCCCATAGTTGGCAGTAAAGCATCGGGTTTTTCGCGTTCAATTATTTTAGCTACGGTTTGCCAAGTGATCGGTTCGATATAAATAACATCGGCTGTATCCGGGTCTGTCATTATCGTTGCCGGATTTGAGTTTACCAAAATGACTTTATAGCCTTCTTGACGTAAAGCTTTACATGCTTGCACACCTGAGTAATCAAATTCACAAGCTTGCCCTATTACTATAGGTCCAGCACCGATTAATAGCACTGAATGAATATCTTCGCGTTTAGCCATATTTATGACGCTCGTTTTTCTTGCATGGCATTGATAAATGGCTTAAATAATTCGCGCACATCATGCGGCCCTGGACTTGCTTCGGGATGTCCTTGAAAACCGTATGCAGGTAAATCACTATGTCGCATGCCTTGTAAGCTGCCATCAAAGAGGGAGCGATGCGTGGGTTGCAATGTGTCGGGCAAAGACGCTTCATCAACTGCGAATCCATGATTCTGACTACTGATCATGACTTTCCCAGAGGCTAAATCTTTAACGGGATGATTTGCCCCATGATGCCCGAATTTCATTTTGATCGTTTGCGCACCGCACGCTAAACCTAACAACTGATGACCTAAGCAAATACCAAATGTTGGAATGCCGGCATCAACCACTTGCGTGATCATATTAATGGCGTAATCGCAAGGCTCAGGATCGCCAGGCCCATTTGATAAAAATACACCTTCAGGATTTTTCTTACTTAGCTCATCGAACGATGTTTTAGCTGGCAAGACTTCGATCTCGCAATTCATGTCATGCAAAATTCTAAGAATATTGTGTTTAACGCCATAATCTAATGCGACGACTTTAAATGCATTGTCATTTTGTTTTCTTGTGTAGCCTTGTTTAAGTGACCAAACACCATCTGCCCAGGCATACGCCGAACCTGTTGTCACTTCTTTAGCGAGGTCCATTCCCTTTAGACCTGCAAATTCGTTCGCTTGTTTTTGCAAGTCTTCAATGTTGACATCGCCCGCACCTATGACTCCGTTTAATGAACCTTTTTCTCTTAAACAACGCGTCAAACTCCGTGTGTCGATATCAGCGATGGCAATAATATTGTGACTTATTAAATATTCTTCAAGTGATTGCTCACATCGCCAGTTAGAACTGGTCACCGGAAGATCACGAATGACTAATCCCGCTGCATAAATATTCTTTGATTCCCAGTCTTCTTGATTAACACCCACGTTCCCAATATGAGGATAGGTCAGCGTGACAATTTGTTTGCAGTAGGAAGGGTCAGTAAGTATTTCTTGATAGCCAGTCATGGCAGTATTGAAAACGACTTCACCAACTGTAGTGCCTTTAGCGCCAATAGAAATGCCCTGGAATATAGTTCCATCTTCAAGTACGAGATAAGCAGGTGTACTCAAACATTCCTCCTGAGCGTGCATGTAAAAAACGGGACACCTGCTAAGGAGTCCCGTCTAAATCAATTAATGAATGACTGGATTGTACTTCAAGTGGCCTTAGGCCGATAGATCTAAAAATAGATTTTTAGGAGAGGCCTAAAACGTCTTGCATATCATATAGCCCTGCCGGTTTACCTTTTAACCAGATTGCGGCTCGTATTGCGCCGCGGGCAAAAGTTAAACGACTAGAGGCTTTATGTGCAATTTCAATTCGCTCACCAATTCCAGCAAAGGTAACAGTATGTTCACCCACAATATCGCCCGCCCGTATTGTCTGAAATCCAATGACACCTTTCTCTCGCACGCCAATATTCCCATGACGTGTATATTCTGCTTTTTCACTGAGATCGATTCCTTGGGTATCGGCAATTACTTCTCCCATTCTAATGGCTGTACCTGATGGTGCATCCACTTTGTTTTTATGATGAGCTTCGACAATTTCGACATCATAATCTTCACCCAATGTGCGAGCTGCAGTCTTTAGGATACTTAAACATAGATTTACCCCAACACTCATATTAGGGGCAAATACAACGGGGATTTCCTGTGCGGCTTCGGCAATCACACACTTTTGCTCATTGGAGAAACCAGTAGAACCAATCACCATAGGTATTTTTTTCTCGACACAGAAACTCATGGCATTCATCACGCCTTCTGGCAAAGTGAAATCAATCCAGATATCACAGCATCCAGGTACATCTATGCGGTTAGAACTTATAGCAATACCTTGTTCAACTATACCTGCTACTACACCAGCATCCTGATCGATAAATTTTGAATTTTCACGCACGAGCGCCGCGCATAGAGTAGATTCTTTGTACTCAGTGCATGCATGCACTAATGCTCGACCCATTCGACCAGTAGCCCCATTGATTGCAATATTAGTTGTCATAGATGCTATCTTACTCCTTCACTAAATAAGTAACTCAATCTGCCCAAAATTTTAGATCATCAAAAAAGTTTTTAACGCCACCTACCCAGCCCTCAGATTTTGGATAATGTTTTTTACCACCTTCTTTAATTGATGATTCAAATTGTTCAAGCAATTCTTTTTGTTGCTTATTAAGATGCACTGGCGTTTCTATTAATGTATGCACATACAAATCACCTTGCGCACCGCCCCTTACTGGAGTCACACCTTTACCACGTAGTCTAAATTGTTTTCCCGTTTGTGTTTCAGCCGGAATTTTAAGATTAAGCTTTCCATCAAGCGTTGGTATATCAACTTCACCACCTAATGCTGCGGTGACAAAACTGATAGGGATTTCACAATGCAAGTGTTCGCCATCGCGTTCGAATAAAGGATGCTGTTTTACATGTATTTGCACATACAAATCACCTGCAGGGCCACCATTCTCACCTGCCTCACCTTCATTTGCCAGGCGAATTCGATCTCCTGTATCAACACCCGCCGGCACTTTAACTGAGAGTTTGCGTTGTTTATTAACGACACCTGCGCCATGGCATACTTTGCAGGGGTTAGTAATTATTTTTCCACGCCCATGACACTTTGGACAGGTTTGTTGAATGGAAAAGAAGCCTTGTTGCATACGTACTTGGCCAACACCTCCGCATGTGGGACATGTTTCTAGCGAGGAACCTTCCTCTGCACCAGTACCCGCACATGATTCACATGTTTGTTTAGAGGCAATTTCTATCTCGGACTCTGTTCCAAAAACCGCTTCTTCCAAACTTAATTCGAGATTATATTGTAAGTCTGCACCGCGGTAGGCACGATTTTGGCCGCCACGACCTCCGCCAAAGATATCACCAAAAATATCGCCAAAAATGTCACCAAAATCGGCACCGCCTTGGGAGAAACCTCCTTGTCGTTCTATACCCTCATGTCCATATTGATCATAGATAGCACGTTTTTGATTATCTGATAGCACATCATAAGCCTCTTTCGCTTCTTTGAACTTAAGTGATGCTTCTTCATCATTCGCATTTCGGTCAGGATGATATTTCATTGCCAAGCGACGATAGGAGACTTTAAGTTCACCGTCACTGACTTCACGTGACACACCCAGTACTTCGTAATAATCCCTTTTAGCCATCAGCTTACTTTAATTTTAATTTCCCAGAAAAACCAAAGTCCGAGAGCAGTAATTGCTTTCGGACTTGTTGTTGTTTATGAGATTCAGAATTTAAGATTTGTTTTCTTTCACTTCTTCAAATTCTGCATCGACCACATCATCTGAAGGCTTTTCACTGCCAGCAGCTTGTTCAGCACCTGACGCATCTGTACCTGCGTTTGCATACATCTGTTCAGCAAGCTTACTTGACACTTCTGCTAACGCAGTTGTTTTACTCTCAATGCCTTCTTTATCGCCAGAGTCTAAAATATCACGCAAATCTTTAATGGCAGATTCAATACTAGACTTTTCTTCTGCTTCTACCTTGTCACCCATTTCACTGAGTGATTTTTCGGTTGCATGAATCATAGCTTCAGCCTGGTTACGCACACCTACAAGCTCTTGGAACTTACGATCTTCTTCAGCGTGCGCCTCAGCATCTTTGACCATCTTATCAATTTCGTCATCAGATAACCCACTAGATGCCTTAATTACAATAGATTGCTCTTTGCCAGTGGCTTTATCTTTGGCAGATACGTTCAAGATACCGTTCGCATCAATATCGAAGCTAACTTCAATTTGCGGAATGCCACGTTGTGCTGGTGGAATATCCGTAAGATCAAAACGACCGAGTGATTTATTACCTGTGGCCTGGTCACGTTCGCCTTGCAATACATGAACAGTCACGGCGGTTTGATTATCTTCAGCTGTAGAGAATACTTGAGATGCTGTTGTTGGGATCGTTGTATTTTTCTCGATAAGTTTAGTCATCACACCGCCAAGGGTTTCAATACCAAGTGATAATGGTGTGACATCAAGTAAAAGTACGTCTTTTACATCTCCACCAAGAACACCTGCCTGTATTGCTGCACCCATTGCAACAGCTTCATCAGGATTTACATCTTTACGTGGCTCTTTACCAAAAAAGTTTTGCACAGCTTCCTGAACCTTAGGCATGCGAATCTGACCACCGACTAGAATGACATCATTGATGTCAGATGCGCTCAAACCTGCATCTTTTAACGCAACTTTGCATGGCTCAATAGTGCGCTGAATTAAATCTTCGACTAAAGATTCTAACTTGGCACGTGTTACTTTGATATTTAAGTGTTTAGGACCACTTGCATCAGCAGTAATATAAGGTAGATTCACTTCAGTTTGTTGAGAAGAAGACAATTCAATCTTAGCTTTTTCTGCCGCTTCTTTCAGACGCTGAAGCGCAAGTGGATCGTTATGTAAATCAACACCCTGATCTTTCTTGAATTCATCTGCAAGATAATCAATTAAACGTAAATCAAAATCTTCACCGCCGAGAAAAGTATCACCATTGGTTGAAAGTACTTCGAACTGATGCTCACCATCAATTTCGGCAATTTCTATAACCGATATATCGAACGTACCACCACCTAAATCGTAAACAACAATCTTGCGATCACCCTGTTGCTTATCCATACCATAAGCCAAGGCAGCAGCCGTAGGTTCATTAATGATTCGTTTAACATCTAGACCTGCAATTTTACCTGCGTCTTTAGTGGCTTGACGTTGTGAGTCATTGAAATAAGCAGGCACAGTAATGACCGCCTCGGTGATTTCTTCACCAAGGTATTCTTCTGCCGTCTTTTTCATTTTCATCAATACACGTGCAGACACTTCAGGTGCTGCCATTTTATTTCCATGTGCTTCTAACCATGCATCACCATTATCAGCTTTGATAATTTTGTATGGCACAAGTTTGATATCTTTCTGCACTTCATCTTCTTCAAAGCGACGTCCGATAAGACGCTTCACCGCAAAGAAAGTATTTTCTGGATTAGTTACTGCTTGGCGCTTGGCAGATTGCCCCACTAATACTTCCTCGCCTTCATTAAATGCTACAACGGAAGGTGTTGTACGATCACCTTCACTGTTTTCTATCACCTTGGCTGATCCACCATCCATGACAGATACGCATGAATTAGTAGTACCCAGGTCGATTCCAATTATTTTTCCCATTTTCTACACTCCAAAATACAAGAATTTCTTAACTAATAAGATATAGATTTAAATATCAGGGCAAAATTGTGGAATTCAAGCCTAATACTCCCTGTTTTTTGATATTTTTAAAAGTTTAAGCAGAGGCCTTTGCCACGACGACCATTGCGGGCCTTAATAGACGATCATTTAGGAGATAACCCTTTTGCATCACCGAAATCACCGTATTGGGTTCATATTCCGATGTTTCCTGCATGGTCATCGCCTGATGAACATTTGGATCAAAAGCTTCGCCTACAGGATCAACCACTTGGATATTAAATTTCTCCATTGCCTGAGTCAGCATCTTTAGCGTTAGCTCAGTACCTTCTCTAAGTTTATTGGCATCAGCATCCTCTGAGCTCAAACCTAGCTCAAGACTGTCTTTAACGGCAAGTAACTCCAGACTGAATTTTTCCAGTGCAAATTTATGCGCACTTTCTAAATCTTTTTCCGCTCGACGTTTTACGTTTTCAATTTCCGCCTGTGAACGAACAAACATTTCCCAATGCTTTTCTGCTTTATCATGAGCTGCTTGAAGCGCTTGCTCAACATCTTCATCATCTTCAACAATCACACTTCCTTCTTGCGCTTGCTCCAATTCGTTTTCGTCTTGATCTGTTTGTTTATCTTCAGGTTGCTCTGGCATCATTACTCCTACTACAGAACTTTAAGTGATCGATTACCAATATTATTTGTCCACGCGCACGCGAAAACAATCGATATTGAATTAATTTTATTTATAGACTAAGTGAGGGTGTAAATTTAAGAATTCAAGGCTTCACTGAGCAATTTTGCGGTGACGTCCACAATTGGAATGACTCGATCATATGCCATACGCGTAGGCCCCACGACTGCGAGCACACCTTTCACATCTTCACTAGCACGATAAGTTGCGGATACAACGCTACAATCATCAAACACATCGTAACCGGATTCATTACCAATAAATATTTGCACGCCAGTCCCACATATACAGCGATCCAACAAATGTAATATCTCTTTTTTCTGGCTAAAAGCATCAAACAAACTACGCAACTTGTTGATATTAGAGAGTTCTTCAAACTCCATTAAATTGGTTTGCCCATCAACAATATAGTTTGGTGCTGATTCTTGATCTTCGCTGAATATCTTCTCACCTAGTGTCACAGCAGTGCGCATCAAGTCATTCATATCCTGTCTTACCAAATCAAGCTCTTGTAGCAAAACTTTACGCACCTCTTGCAATGTGCGTCCGGCCAGAATGTCATTTAGATAATTAGCTGCCTCGCGTAACTCACTTGCAGAATATTCACGATCAAGATTGATGACACGGTTATGGACTTCTTTCTGATCAACTACCAAAATTGCCAAAATTTGGCGATCAGATAAATTTAAAAACTCGATTTGCCTAAATGCCGCTTGCTGATGCTGGGGCATGGTTACCACACCCGCCATATGCGTTAAGGAAGACAACAAACTCGATGCCGTTTCCATCACAGATTGCTGCGTCACAGACGTACTGCTTAGCTGGTTTTTTAAACCTGAGACTACCTTATTATGCAGCGGCTTCACTTCCAATAAAGTATCAACAAATAAGCGATAACCCTGATCAGTAGGCACTCTACCCGCCGATGTATGAGGAGAGTGCAAATAACCCATATTTTCTAAATCAGACATGATATTACGCACGGTCGCAGGACTAACTTCTATATCTGAAACCCGTGCGAGCGTACGTGAACCAATGGGCTGGCCATCAAGTATATAGCTTTGCACTAAGACTCTAAATAAGTGCTGGGTTCGTGCATCAAGTTGAGTATCCATTCAGGTATTTTTTGCTATAGAGTTCATAAGTAAGATATTACACCAAGCCTCAAATTCATAAAATTGAAACATTAAAATTGGCTCCTTTGTAAATTACCGGTAAGCTTCGGTCACCACAGATACTAGAGATCTAGCTGAACAGAATTTAACCCATGAGTATGGCATTCAAATCCGTCGGCATAATCGCCAAAAAAAATGACAAGCTAGTTTTCGAGACAGTCCGTAGCTTGTATGACTACTTGAGCTCAAAAAAGCTCAAGATTTGTGTGGATGAGAATGCACATCAATGCCTTAATAATGATTCTATTCATTGCGTTGATATTAGTGAAATGCATCATGAAATTGATCTTGCCATTGTAGTGGGTGGTGATGGCACGCTTCTGTCTGCCGCACAATCCTTAGTGCAATTTGATGTCCCTATAGTTGGCATCAACAGAGGTCGTTTAGGCTTTCTCACTGATATTTTGCCGGAGAACATGCCTCAAAACTTAAATGAAATACTTAATGGTGAATACTTCAAGGAGGTTCGCACTGTTTTATCTGCACGTTTAATTCGCAATAAAAATGAAATCACACAATGCTTAGCCATTAACGATATCGTAATTCATGCTCGCTATGTTGTTCGCATGATTGAGTTAGAGACACGCGTTAATGACGAACATCTTAATGCTTTGCGTTCAGATGGTCTTATTGTCTCAACCCCGACAGGTTCTACTGCTTATGCTTTATCTGGAGGAGGACCTATTGTACACCCAGGCTCCTCCACAACCTTGCTAGTGCCGATTTGCCCACATACATTAAGTAATCGACCCATCGTAGTTGATGATAATAGCAAAATTGAGATTATCTATTCTGAACGGAATGAAGTGAATGGTATCGCTGCGTTCGACGGGCAAATGGAACATGAAGTATTTCCTGGCGACCAAATCCTCATAGAAAAATCTAGCAACCCTTTAAATTTAATTCAGCCCAAGGACTATTCTTACTTTAAAGTATTACGTAAAAAGCTTAATTGGAGCAAACAGCCCTAGATCATGCTGAAGTCTCTGCATATTCAAAATTTTGCCATTATTGAAAAGCTGGAATTAGATTTTTATTCTGGACTCAGCACACTCACCGGCGAGACGGGTGCAGGCAAATCCATCATTATTGATGCGATAGGTTTAGTGCTTGGAGATCGAGCAGACTCTAATCTAGTTCGTGCAGGTAAAGAATCTGCTGAGATTATTCTAGTCATTGAGCTTGACGATAAATCTTCAAGTTTTATTTGGCTAAAAGAAAATGATTTTGAAGTCGATAGCGATTGTATATTAAGAAGAGTTATGCGTAACGATGGAAAATCACGCGCTTATATTAACAATATACCAGTTCCCCTTAAAACATTGAAAGAACTGGGTGAGCTAATCATTAACATCTACGGCCAACATGCCCATCAGTCACTTATGCATGCAAGCACGCAACGCGAGTTAGTTGATCAATTTGCCGGGCATTCTGACAAATTAAAGCAACTAGCGAAGCTATATATTGATTGGCAAGAACAAAAACAAGATTATGAATCACTCTGTAATAATTCTAGCGAAATAGAATCTACTATTGAGTTGCTTCGCTATCAGGTTGAAGAATTAGACCACTTAGGCTTGCAAAAAAATGAAGCAGATGAATTAGAACAAAGACACAAGCGATTGGCTAATGCAGAACAGCTAAAGCAATCTACACTGCAAGCTAGCCACAAACTGATCAATGATGAAGGTGCGGACATCTACTCTATGTTAACTCAAGTATGTGCACAAATAAGCCACTTGCTAGACGACGATAAAAACTTAGAAAGTACTCATCAAAACTTAGAAGAAGCCTCAACATTAATAGGTGAAGTAGCCAATGAACTTCGCAACTATGCTGATACCGTTGAAATTGACTCCGAAGAATTAGCTAGAACAGAAGAGCGATTGGTGTTGATAGATCAGATTTCTCGCAAGCATAAAGTTCCCCCTCAAGACATTAATGATTTACATAAACGACTTAGTTTAGAGCTAAATAATTATATTCAACCCAACTATGACTTAGATGCATTAAAAGTAAAACTAGACAAAACCGAACAAGATTATCTAAAGCTTGCAAAAATTATCAGTAAAAAACGGAAAGGTATTGCTAAACAATTAAGTGCTAATATTACGCTTGCACTCGCTAAACTAGGAATGGAAAAAGCCAAACTTGAAGTTAATGTCCAAAACATTGAGCAAGATTTCCCGACCCGCTATGGATTAGATAAAATTATATTTAACGTTCAAACTAACCCTGGTGCGAGAATGCTACCACTTACGCAAGTGGCATCGGGTGGGGAGTTATCACGTATAAGTCTCGCTATTCAGATGATAGCCGTCGATAAGCTTGATGTTTCAGTCTTGATATTTGACGAAGTTGACTCTGGAGTGGGTGGTGCGGTTGCCGAAGTAGTCGGAAAAGAGCTGCGCGCAATTGGTGAACACAGACAAGTAATGTGTATTACGCATTTACCCCAAGTAGCAGCGAATGCCCATCATCATTATCGTGTCAACAAACAATCTGAGGAAAACGATACCGTTTCTGCTATAGAATACTTAGAACAAGCAGACCGGATTAGCGAAATTGCACGTATGCTGGGTGGCGTTACGCTAACAGAAAATACGTATTTACATGCACAAGAAATGCTTGAAGCCAGTATCCAATAAATCAAAATCTCATGCTTAAGATCTTTAGTTCAATTTTAATGTTCCTCTTAATTATCACATTAAGCTCATGCAGCTCTGAGATTGGAAGATTATTCACAGTTTACAAAATAGATGTTCAACAAGGTAATGCGGTTGAACCCGAAAAAGTCCGCCAGCTGGAAATAGGCATGACAAAAAACCAAGTTGAATTTTTAATGGGGACACCTCTCGTCACAGATGTTTTTCATCCAGACCGTTGGGACTATATCTATTATTTAATTCCAGATTATGGTGAACGAGAACGCAGACATGTTGCGGTATTTTTTGAAGGTAATCTAGTTGCTAAGATAGAAGAAGATGATATTCCTCCACCCGCGATCGCAACTGAAGAAGATGCTAAAGCCATTGAGGACGAAGACAAACAAGATGTTGGAGATCATCAGGACCTGCTGATTGAAGACCAAGAGGAATACGAGCTGGAAACCCTATAGATAGTAGATTATTGATTAGCCCGCAGTCTTCGCGCTTGCATAGGGTCCATGCTCAAAGGCCGATATATTTCTATGCGATCCCCTTCTTTTAAAACATAATTTTCGCTAACGATTTCGCCAAACACACCGACTTTGTTTTGCTGTAAAGATATTTCTGGGTGCTTATTTAAGACATCGGATAAAATTATGGCATCCGTAACGAGTGCGCCATCAGCAAGCTCAACCTCTACCAAAAAATCAGTAGTTGAAGAGATATATGTGACCTGAACTTTCATTCGCTAGGAATATATTTGATCTGCGCGCTCAACAAACGAGTTTACTAAGCGATCGCATATTTGATTGAAGAATGCCTCCAGAGCAAGTTTTAGCATGCGATTAGATAACTCAAACTCAAGATCAAGTTGTACACGAGAACCATGTCCTTCTATCTCAATAAACTTCCAATCGCCATGCAAATGCTTAAAGGGCCCATCAATCAATTGCATATCAATTCGTTCACCATCTTCTAATTCATTTTGAGTAGTAAAGGATGTTTTTATCGCGCCGCGTGCAAAATGAAGCGTCGCTTGTTTTTGTTTTTCTGATAGCAATTCTGACGTGCTTTTGACACACCAAGGAACAAACTCAGGATAACAATCTATGTCATTCACCAATTTAAACATTTGTTTAGCACTATAAGGCACAAGTGCGCTGCGACTGACACTACCCACTTCTTATAATAACCCAAAAAATATAAGAATTATTCCAAGCGCACCTGAAACTTTAAGAAGTATCACAAACACACCAATTGGCGTTACAAAGCGAACTAGAAAACGCCATAATTTGAAGTACCCAGAGTTAACCATTGCCATTTCATCACGCACTGAACTTTCACGCATCATCCAACCGACAAAAATAGCCATTAATACACCACCAATAGGTAGCATGATATTGGAAGTTAAATAATCCAGAACACCAAAGAAAGTTTTATCGAAGATTTTGTAATCCTGCCAGTAGTTGAATGAAAACACAGTCCCCAAACCAATGATCCATGTTACACATCCGCATATGATACTTGCACTCTTACGTGATCGTCCCTTATTTTCAACTAACCATGCTACCGCTGGTTCAATCAAAGAAATAGACGATGTCCAAGCCGCAAACACCAATAAAACAAAAAAGATGCTGCCGAAAATTAATCCTCCCGGCATTTGTCCAAATGCCAATGGAAGTGTGTTGAATATTAACCCAGGCCCCTGTGTTGCTTGCAATCCATATGAAATAACGATTGGGAAAATTGCTAAACCAGCAAGTAATGCAATTGACGTGTCAGTAATAGCCACTGCGAAACATGTTTTACCAATTGAAGCCTTATGTGATAGGTAGGAACCGTAAATCATGATGGCCCCCATTCCTAAACTCAATGAAAAAAATGCTTGGCCCATTGCATCTAACACAACATCCTGAGAAATCTTAGAAAAGTTTGGTGTAAACATAAATTTAGCACCCGCCCAAAAACTTCCCTGCGTCATCGAATAGCCAATTAATAAAAAAATCAAAATTGCCAAGGCTGGCATTAGTACCCTCACCGCCTTCTCAATACCATTACTAACTCCGCGAGCAACCACAATCATTGTGATCACCATAAATATGGTATGCCATAAAATAAGCTTAGCTGGGCTAGAAACAAGTTGGCCAAATAAATTACCTGCACCTTCCTCAGTAATCCCCTGAAAACTTCCCTTAAAACTCTCCAAAACATATGATAACGACCATCCAGCAATCACACTGTAATAGGAAAGAATAAGCACCCCGGCAGTAACACCACTCCACCCTACCAAGCTCCACGCCTTATGGCGTTTCTCTTGCTTACTTAGAAGACTCATAGTGTTTATCGGACTCTGACGACCTCTTCGTCCAAGCATTACTTCCGCCATCATCACCGGCAGTCCAAAAAGCGCAATACATAGGAGATAAATCAGCACAAAGGCACCACCGCCATTTTCACCAGCCATGTAAGGAAACTTCCAGATATTTCCAAGTCCGACGGCAGAACCTGCGGCAGCTAAAATAAAGGCTAAACGAGAGGACCATTCACCGTGAATGGAGGTATTAATGGTGGGCATACAGAATATAGTTTCTATTAGAAAGGCGCATTTTGAGGAATTTTAACGACACTCTCAAGCAATCAAACTAAATATACGCGAGATCATCGACAGACGTTTATAATAGTGAGATGAAAAAAAATAAAAATGCGCCTACAGATAATACTATCGCATTAAACAAAAAAGCCCGTCATGACTATTTTATTGAAGACTCAATCGAAGCAGGTTTGGCGCTTGAAGGGTGGGAAGTTAAAAGTCTGCGCGCAAAAAGCATTCAGTTGAAAGAAAGCTATATTTTTGTCAAAAGTGGTGAAGTATGGCTGCTTGGCGCTCATATATCGCCTTTAGTGACTGCCTCAACACATATAAAGCCAGACCCTATTCGAACACGAAAATTATTATTACGTCGAAATGAAATTGATCGACTGGTTGGTTCTGTTGAACGCAAAGGTTATACACTTGTCCCTGTCAAACTTTATTGGAAAAATGGACGTGCGAAAATTGAAGTAGGTATTGCTAAAGGGAAGCAGCAACATGATAAACGCAGCACCGAAAAAGATAGAGACTGGCAGCGACAAAAATCGCGAATTATGAAGAATTCTTAGTGCTCAGTTTCTGGTTCTAAAGACCATAGCGCGATTTGCTTGTCATTATTTTGAGCAATATGCATTAATAGTTTTTCATGTTCGGCAATCTCTTCTTGAGATGCAGAAATTACTCTCAGATCGTGTAATTTTTTAGAAGATTTAATTCTAGCGACTTCTTGTTGGCTTCCAGCTTCTGCATGCAAACTCAACGAAACTTGTCCGCCTGTCATTGCCAAATACACATCTGCTAGTATCTGTGCATCCAATAATGCCCCATGCAGTTCGCGATGAGAGTTATCTATTTCATAACGTTTACATAGCGCATCTAAGCTATTTCGCTGGCCAGGATGTAATTTACGAGCGTCTGAAAGTGTATCAATAACACTGCAAATATCACGAAGGTCTTTTACTTTATGTTCAATACAATTTAATTCGTGATTTAGAAAACCTATATCAAAAGGAGCGTTGTGAATAATTAATTCGCTATCACCGACAAATTCTAAAAAATCTTCATGTACATCTATGAATTTAGGTTTGTCAGCAAGAAATTCGGTACTAATTCCATGCACTTCCTCTGCTCCCGCATCTATTTCACGCTCGGGATTTAGATACTGGTGATAGTAATGATCAGTCACTAATCGATTAATTATTTCCACTGCACCTATCTCAATTACACGATGACCATCGGCGACATCAAGCCCTGTCGTTTCTGTATCAAGTACAATTTGTCTCACATACCCTCTCTTTTTCAAAAAAGTTTATCAATAGCATTGTTTGCTAGTTGATCTACCAGCTCATTTTCTGCATGGCCACTGTGGCCTTTCACCCATTGCCACTCTATCTCATGGCCACTCGCGACTTCATCAAGCTTACGCCATAAATCTTCATTTTTAACTGGTTTCTTGTTGGCCGTTTTCCATCCACGTCTCTTCCAATTAGGTAGCCAAATTTGAATACCATCCATCACATAGCGTGAATCTGTCGTTAAGCGAATTTTACATGATCGAGATAAACTTTCTAAAGCTGAAATAGCTGCTTGTAATTCCATGCGATTGTTAGTCGTGTTTTCTGCGCTACCTTTTAAAGTTTTTTCTTTTCCATTGAAACGTAAAAGCACACCCCAACCCCCAGGGCCAGGATTACCTCGGCAAGCACCATCTGTAAATATTTCAACGATGTCGGACATTGTCGTGAAGCCTAGCAGTAGGTTTGGGCACTTCTCCTGCAAGTATTGGAGAGGTTGTCGGCCAAACCCTCTCCAAAGGCGTTAACCTTGCAACTCTCTTTCGCGCAACAAAAATATAAATACCTCCAAAACTTGTAAGATGTTTTTGCATAAGTTTATTTATTGATTGCATACGTTTCCATCTTTGCATGCGCTTAAAAGGAGGTAAGTGTGCGGCGTACTTTAAATCAACTTCCTCAAAACCTAATAATGAGCACCAGTCTCTAATTCTTTTTACTGTATAGAACTCCGCATCCCATGGTGTAATTTTTTTTCGCGCTAAAGTCAATTTCCAAAGCCCATAAAATGATATGGGATTAAATCCAATGACAATCAAGTGACCTTCTGCGACCAAACATCTTTCAACTTCGCGCAAAATTTCATGAGGCTTATCATCGAAATCTAATGTATGTGGCAACAAAAACAAATCAATGCTATCACTTTCAATTGGCAGTGCTGTCGGGCTTGCATGAATGTTTGCTAAATCAGAATGATCAATTAGAACCTTTTGTTGAATCGTACAATTTTTGAGTAAATCATAGCCTTCAAAAACATGACCAATCTCAACGGCAACATAACCAAAAACACATGAAGTGACTTCCCATAGACTTTGCTCTATGGGTGCGGCCACTAAGCTACCTGCCCCGGTATGATACCAATCTCGTATTTTTTTTATATCAAGCACAAGTAGTCAGACTTCCAAATTAGTTGAACATGTACATAGATTCATTCTACTCATACTAAAACTCCCATGAAATGTGCTTTTGATCACATTTCTATAGATTTTCAATCAACAAACTGTAGTTCATCGCCCTGCTGGAACGATCATCAAAATTTTGATAGCAGTCAATTTAAGCCTTGTTAGAATGAGTAAATTATTGATATTAGAATAAATTTCATCTTTCCCTCTATGACAAGTTTACCCCAAAAAACACGACCATATTTAATACTGACGTTCTTCATTGCTATTGCATTGGCTGGTTGGTTTATAACCCGCGGTAACATTGGAAACGATGAAAGTCTCTATTTATTAATAATAATTTTTATTTTAACTGCATTACTCATCTTCAGAGAAAATGTACTTAAAAAACCTAAAGAATCATCACCTTCTATAGTTGACAAAAAAAATATCAAGATAGGATTAAATTATCAGGGCATTGGAAACTTAGAAGTTGCTTTTGCTATTTTTAAAAAATGTAGGCCTAATGCAAAAATAATTTCTCTATTGAGCAACCTCGCACAAGACTTCGAAATTGTTGGCAAAGATGAGAGAGCTTTTGAAATCTATCAGCATATTTTATCAATAGACCCAAATCACAATTTAGCTAACAGTAAAATGGCAAGTTCAAACATAAAATCTCAAGTTAACCAAGAGCAAGACCACAAAATATTTGCAAATGACCCTGATAGTCCTACATTAATCAATCAACGCTATCAACTGTATGAGCTTTTAGGCAAAGGGACCGACAGCTCGGTGTACCTTGCTATAGATCATGAAAATAATATGCAAAAAGTTGCCATCAAAATTCTTAGCATTAACTATGATCAAAAGAATGATTTAGAAAAAGAATTACTAGCACGATTTCAACGTGAAGCGGAAACAGCCGCATCCTTGCATCATAAAAATATAATTCGTGTTTTAGGTTCTGGACAATCTGAGGATACCGCTTTTATGGTAATGGAGTATATAAATGGAAAGTCCTTGCGCGAATATAGCTATACCGATTCCTTATTACCATTACCTTTGATTATCGAACTGATCGCGCAATGTGCGGATGGACTTCACTATGCACATGGATTAGGCATCATTCATCGAGATGTAAAACCGGCCAATATCCTATATGATCAAGTTAGCAAAACAGCCAAATTGGGAGATTTTGGAATCGCTCGTGTCGCAAATTCTACACAAACACTCGCTGGATCATTCTTAGGTACACCTTATTATATGTCACCCGAACAGCTTGAAAGTCAAAATATTGACGAAAGATCAGATATATTTTCATTAGGCGGGACATTATTTCGACTTGTTAGCGGCATACCCCCATTTTCAGGTCATTCGATAGCGGATTTAATGATAAAGATAGTCAACCAGCCTCATAAAGACTTAAAAAGCATCAATCCTGAATTTTCAGCAGAATTAATTGAAGTGATAGATGTTGCCCTGGCGAAGAATCCAAATGACCGATTTAAAAATGCACAGGAATTTTCTAACGAACTGCGCAAGTGCTTATAAACAGAACGACCCACTATGAACCTTAAAGAAAGCCTATCCGTTGCTGGTCGCACCCATACTGGCCTAGTCCGCGATCACAATGAAGATTACATTGCCAAAAATCTTGATATCGGACTCGTAGTATTGGCTGACGGCATGGGCGGCTATAAAAGCGGTGAGGTGGCAAGTGAGCTTGCAACTTCTACTGTAGTGGCAGAATTAGAAAAACGGATACCTGATTTAAAGCCAGGTGAACTTGATCCGCAAACGGGCTATACCTATGAAAGTTTGGCTGTTCGCGAGGCCATTACGATGGCAAATGCAGAAATATTCAAGCGCGGTTCTGAAGATCCAGCTTGCGAAGGTATGGGTACGACTTTAGTTCTCGCCTTGTTTTATAACAACCAAATAACAATCGCGCATGTAGGTGACTCCCGCATGTATCGCTTTCGTGATTCTAAATTAGAACAAGTCACCATTGATCATACATTCTTGCAAGAACTTGTCGATCGCGGTTATTACACACAGGAAGAGGCTGAAGCTTCTTTAAATCGAAATTTAGTTACCCGTGCTTTGGGCATACAGCCGACAACTGCTGTCGATATTCGCGAAGATTTAGTTATTCCAGAAGATATCTTCCTTTTATGCTCCGATGGTCTGACAGATATGGTTAATGATCAGGAAATCTCTAAAATTGTTAGCGAATCCAGTGATAACATCGACGTAATTGCCGAAAGTTTGGTGGAGTGTGCTAATGCCAACGGCGGGCGTGACAATGTATCTGTTTTGCTCGTAAAGTCTAGTGGGACACTTGCCAAAAAGAAAGGCTGGAATTCAAAAATCAAAAAGATATTTGAGCGTAAATAAACTTATATAATTTTAGAAAAGCATGGCACATCTTGTTGTCACAAATGAAGATACACTTGTTGGTGAGTTTCCGATTGATAAAGAAAGAATTACGATCGGACGAAAGCCAGATAATGATGTGTGCATTAACAATCTAGCTATTAGCGGTTATCACACCCAAATTATCACGGTATTAAACAGTTCATTCTTAGAAGATCTGGACAGCACTAATGGCACTTTTGTGAATTCTAATGTCGTTAAAAAACATGCCTTGGAAGATGGTGATTTAATCAAAATTGGCACCCATCAGATCCAATTTATCAATGGCCAAGATTCAACACCTGCAAAAATTCCAAGTGATGTGCTAGAGAGCACAATCGTTTTATCGCCCGAAACTAACCCTCAACTCAATCAAGTTTCTGTCAAGAAAAGTAACTCTGAGGAGCAAGAGAGAGTACCAAGCATACCCAGTCGCCCTGCACCTATAATTGATACTCGTGAAAAGGTTGCTGACCAGATCCCATCTGGAACTGCCAAAGTTGAAGAAAGACTAGGCAAACTTCAGGTGTTAAATGGCAAAAACGCTGGACTAGTCTTAGAGCTTAAAAAATTACTGACAACGTTTGGTTCACCAAAAATTGCAATTGCAGGTGTCACGAAACGTCCAAATGGATATTTCTTAGTCCATGTACAGGGAACTGATGAATACCCCACCATGTTAAATGGTGAAGTACTGACAAACAAAGCTAATCAGCTTGAAGATAACGACATTATTGAAGTCGCTAATATAAAATTAGAATTCTATACGGAATTAGAGTCCTTCACTGAGTAACAACACTTCCCACATGCAAATGGGGCACCGCATCTAGCAATTTCTGTGTGTATTCATGTTGTGGATTTTCTAACACATCTAATGCAGGTCCCATCTCTATAATTTCACCCTGATACATCACTGCCACATCATCAGCCAAATAACTTACCACCGACATATCATGAGTTATGAATAAATAACTCATATCTAGCTCATGTTGCAGATCTTTCAATAAATTTAATACTTGTGCTTGCACTGAGACATCCAGCGCGCTGGTTGGCTCATCACATATAATCACTTTTGGTTCAACAGCTAAAGCTCTTGCAATGCAAATACGCTGACGCTGACCGCCTGAGAACTCATGTGGATATCGACTAATAGAATCTTCAGGAAGACCTACTTGTTCGAGCAGCTGCATAACTCGCTGCTTGCGCTTGCTAGCATCTGATTGAATACTCAATGCAATCATCCCTTCTTCAATAATATCTCCGATTAGCATTCGAGGATTTAATGATGAGTAAGGATCTTGAAATACTATTTGCAAGTCGGTGCGACGCTTCCTTAGTTGCTCATTATCAAGATCCGCCAAACTGACGTTGTCCAATTTTATCTGGCCTTTGGTAATATCAAGTAACTGCAGAATACTTTTACCAACAGTTGTCTTACCACAACCCGATTCACCGACAAGCGCCAGAGTTTTGCCTGGATATAGCTTTAATGAAACATTATTGACGGCTTTGACATGGCCTATAACTCGCTTAAATACACCTTTGCGAATTGGGAAATGAACTTTTAATTTTTCAACATCAAGAACTGGATGTTCACTCTCTAGTTTATTTGAGTCAGTATGATTATGCTCCGCTGTCTCATCTGAAAATGCTGATGATAGACGCATACCTCTCTTTTCAATACTTGGAACCGCATTTAGCAGCTGTTTGCTGTAATCATGCTTGGGTGAGGTAAAAAACATCTCGCCCGTCGCATTCTCTACAATTTCGCCATAACGCATAACAGCAATACGATCAGCAATCTGTTGAACAACGCCTAGATCATGTGTGATAAAAACTAAGCCCATTTTTAATTCATCTTGCAGCTTGGCAAGCAGTTCTAAAACCTGGGCTTGGATAGTGACATCTAGTGCCGTTGTTGGCTCATCGGCAATTAATACATCGGGATTCGACGCAAGCGCAATCGCTATCATAACTCGTTGGCGCATCCCGCCAGATAATTGATGAGGATATTCATTAATGTTCCTAACAGGGTCAGGTAATCCAACGGCATTCAATAAATCCAAACAACGATTATGGGCAGTTTGTTTGGCAACATCTTCATGCCGAATAATTGATTCCATAATTTGCTTGCCAATTTTGACCACAGGGTTCAGTGAAGTCATTGGTTCTTGGAAAATCATTGAAATTTTTCCACCGCGCACATCGCGCATCTCACGCTCACTAAACCCTAATAGATTTTCACCATTAAGCAGTACTTCGCCTTGCGTAATCTTAGCCGCGTCTGGTAATAAGCGAGCAATTGATAAGGCTGTAATAGATTTACCCGAACCCGACTCTCCCACTAGCGCAAATGTTTCACCACGATCGACCTCAAACGAAACTTTCTTAACCGCATTCAAAGTGCTATTTGCTAATTGAATGTCAGTACATAAATTTGAAATTTTTAATAAAGACATATTAATCTGATCCTGATACACGTGGATCTAATGCATCTCTCACCACATCCGCAAACAAATTTGCAAAGAGCACGAGGGTAAACATAAAAGTAAAGGCGGCCGTTAGTGACCACCAAACTGCAGGGTCACGCGCCATTTCCAAACGTGCCTGGTTAATCATATTCCCCCAACTATTTGTTGCAGGATCCACACCAATATTTATGTAAGAAAGCACAGCTTCTGCTAACACTAAACCACTAAAATCGAGCGCGACAGTGATCAATACTATATGCATAAAGTTAGGCATAATATGTTGCGACAGAATTTTAAATTTCGTAACACCAAAAGCTTTCGCGGATTGAATATATTCCATTTCCCGCAACTTGAATGTTTCAGCACGTAATAAACGACATAGCCCCGTCCAACTTGTTATCCCCAAAATCAAACACAAGAAGAGCAAGCGTAAATCGGCGCGTTCAGTCAGACTATTGAAATTATCGGCGTTATTACTCATATAGACTTGAATTAGCAGCACCGATGCAGCAATTAATAAAACATTGGGAATTGAATTAAGTGTGGTATAGACATATTGAATAACATCATCCACCCACCCACGAAAAAAGCCTGCCATAGCACCTAAGGTAATAGCAACAGGCAACATCACTAGAGTCGTCAATGAACCAATTAATATTCCAGTGCGAATACTTTTAATGGTTTGGTAAAACACATCCTGTCCAACTTTATCCGTACCAAATAAATGATATTGCGAACCTAAGGACATGGTGACTACGACTATCATAGTGATAATCCCAGTGGTAATGGCAATCGCTCTTAGAGGATATGACGTTTTCCCAGAACTTATTGCTTTAGTGCCTTGCATATAGTCACAGTTATGTGATTTGGAATACCATAATAAAATAAACATCCAAACAATTGCCCAAATAATGATAGCAAGCAGCAAGGCTTTAAAAATGATATTGAGAATATCTGATGCAGCATCTTTTTTCGGGTCTTCTAAATGCGCACCGCCATATTTTAAACGCGGATAAATTTGTTCAGTACTTCCATCATCGTGAATGACGACTTCTTTAGAAAACAAATGTGTCGACAAAGGCGCTGAAAATGTTTTCTCAACATGAGTACGCATTGGTGTCATCGCAATATCTAGCACGCTCAATATTTCATTTGAATATTGATGATTAGCATCACCCGCATTATCTAACTTGGGACGAAAATGCAGTGAATCTATAAACGCGATCAAAAAGAAACACATCAACACGACAAGTGACACCGCACCTGTGGTGCGTTTAATCACTTTCTCCCAAGGGCGACGCAAGTGCGGACGACTACGAATCATAAATACGAACGCTATCAAAGAAAACGTTAGTAAAATAAATAACGCATCGGTAATTAATATGACAGGCTGAAATGGCATAGCTATTGTAATCGTATCCGAGGGTCAGCGATGGTATAAGAAATATCCGTTAGAATTAGCCCGATGATATATAGCACCGAGCCTAGATAAACCATGGATCGAACAATCGCGAAGTCCTGACGGTTAATTGCATCGATGGTATAACTGCCTAATCCAGGAATGCCAAAAAAGTTTTCGGTTAATAAGCTACCCATAAATAAAAGTGGTAGTACTACAACAACGCCTGTCAAAATAGGAATCAAAGCATTTCTTAACACATGCTTAAACAACACCATCTGTTCTGATACACCTTTTGCTCTTGCCGTGCGCACATAGTCTTTACTAATCTCTTCAAGGAAGATTGTTCGATACCAGCGGGTACTGGCGCCTATACCGCCAATAACCCCTATGATGACTGGTAAAATTAAGAATTTTGCTGCTTCAAAACCCGTGTCATAACCTGAAATTGGGACGACTCGTAGCAGTTTTCCAATGACAAACTGCCCACCAATGATATAGAACAAAGTTGAAATCGACATTAGAGCAACACACAAAATCACTGCCCAATAATCGATATAAGTCCCACGAAAAAACGCGATTAACAAAGCAAATGTAATCGTCACTAACAAACCTACAATCAAGTTTGGAATAGCTATTGCCAAACTTGGCCACATGCGGTTACTAATATCGTAACCAATATTACGTCCGCTATCTGAGCTACCAAAATCAAACGCAAACAAACGTATCGACTTTTGATAAAAAATAGTTTCTGTGAATTGTTCTACACCGTTTACTTCATTATTAAAGAATAAAGGCAAGTCATACCCACGCTCACGTTTCCAATCTTCAATCTGCTGGGGTGTGGTATGTTTCTGTCCGAGTTGTGCCATTGCCATATCATCTGGCGAATTCACCACAAAGAATAAAACAAATGTAATGACATTAATTCCAATTAAAATTGGAATTGCATATAAGACTCGACGAATGATATAACTCGTCATAATGCTTTAGCTCTCTCACGCAAATAAAAACCGCGTACAGCCGGTATTATCGATATTACTAGCAATACTAGTACTAAATAGACCGGCCATAGTATTGGCTTATTCCATTTAGCTCGTTCCTGTGCACGCAGAACAGGATCCACTCTTTTATACTTCATTTCATTATTGGCCATCATGTTGGGCTTAACGTTTTTATACCATCCATGATAAAGCGAATAGGCTTTAGGATTGAAAGCAAATACCCATGGTGCATCCGCACGCACAATATCATTCATCTCACGTATTATTTCTAGACGCTCAGGGCTATCTTCCATATTTTTCATTTGGTCAAAGAGTCGATCAAACTCTGCATTCTCATAATTACTATAGTTTTGACCTTTTGAAACCAAGATGGAATTAGGCCCGTAAAGTAAAAAGAAAAAGTTTTCCGGGTCTGGATAATCTGCATTCCAACCTAACTGATAAATTTGAAAAGTAGCATTATTTAGCTTCTCAAAAAATCTATTTCCGTCCGTGCCACGGATAACAAGTTGAACATCGATTTTCGCAAATTGTTTCACCATCCAGTTCAACAAGGCTTTTGTATCGGCGCCTCTGCTGACAGTATCAAAATAAAGAATTAGTGGCTCGCCAGTTTCTTGATCTATACCGTTAGCATAGCGCGCTTGCCTCATAAGCTCTTTAGCATCTGCAACACTTTTACGCACAGTACGGCCATTCTCCCAGTTATATACATATGGGTTAAATCCTGCCTCACCTTCTTCAAAGCCATATATGCCAGGAGGAATCGGACCTTGTGCTGGTGCACCTCGACCATTTCGAAAAATTGAAATAAATTCATCGTAATCAACAGCAATCGAAATTGCACGACGCAATAAACGCGCACGCTCAGTGTCACCTCCGATGATGGGATCACGCATATTAAACCCCAGGTAAAACAAACTTGGTTGTATCGCAGAAGCCAGGTGAATATCTCTATCTATCATTTCCTGCGTCAAACCAAATTCACCTTGCGAACTAAGTTCAACGGATTGATCAAAACTGTCTGATGAGATCCCTGAAGCATCATAATAACCTTGCAAAAATTTATTCCAGTAAGGAATGCTCTCCTTTTCCAGGCTATAAACAACTTTTTCTACAAAGGGTAAGGGTTTTCCTGCATCAATTAGTAATCCATTTTCATAATCTTCAGGCTCTCCTTCAGTAGGATAATTTTCACCATGGAAATTTGGATTCTTTTCCAACACCATGCGTAAATTAGGATTATTCTCTGTGAGCATGTAAGCACCGGTACCAATCGGATACCAATCAAAAGATATATTACGTTGCTCCATTCCTTCTTGCGCATAAAATAAATCCGCCTCCCATGGAATAGGTGCAAAGAAAGGCATACTTAGCCAATAAATAAATTGCGGGTAAACACCTTGCACTCGAATTCGATAACGATATCGATCTAAGACTGTCACACCCTCCATAGGGAGATTACGCAAATCTAACCATTGTTTTTCATTCTCCTCTAAAGCGGTTAACACTTGATTGCGATAATCTGCAAAACCCAAAATATAACCTCCCAATAATCCAGCTAATGGAGAGTGCAAATTCGGATGTGCTAAACGCTTTATTTGATAGACATAATCCTCTGCGGTTAACTCACGTGTTCCATTCTCTTTAAAATCACTCAACACATGAATACCACGCAAATCTTCTTGAGTTAAACCATGATACAAATATTGGCCTTGCTCATTTTTAGCAAAGGCAGGATGAGGTTGATAAAGAATACCTTGTTTAATATCTACAATATAATCGGTATAAGCAACTTCTTCTGGGTTGATATCATTAGGCAAAACATTATCGTCTGCATCATAAAAAACTCTTTCAGGCATTTTCTCTGCAGAGAGTGGAATCAACTTATAGGGTCTTAGTAAATAATGGTATTGCAAAGGAGGCTCATATATCTGAGCAATAAATTCATACTCTGCTGCATTATATGATTTAACAGGATCAAGCTCTTTGGGACGTTCTTGAAAAGACGAATAAACAATATTCTTTGATTCATCTCCAGCACGATAAGGATTATTCCATTCCGTCATCTTGCATGACTGCAAAACAACGACCAAAACTAAAACAAGGATACATCTAACTGCCATGAGATAATCGGACAAGGTATACTTCGCTTTTGCTCAATATTAACTGGATAATAATTTAGTCTTTATTGTATAGGAGAAATCATGGGTTTTCTGGAGAATAAAAAGGCTTTAATCATTGGTGTCGCTAGTAACCGCTCCATCGCTTGGGGAGTTGCTCAAGCAATGCACAATCAAGGCGCTGATTTAGCCTTTACTTATCAAAATGAACGACTTCAATCGCGAGTTGAAAAACTCGCTAAAGAATGCGGTAGTGATATTGTTCTACCCTGCGATGTCTCCACTGACGAGAATATCGATGATTTATTTAAGCAACTTGGAACGCATTGGCCGGAATTTGACATTCTCATCCACTCAGTAGCCTTTGCACCAAAAGAAGAGCTTGAAGGAGACTTTGTTGATAATACGACACGCGAAGGTTCGAGAATGGCTCATGAGATTAGTAGCCATAGTCTGACAGCATTGGCTAAAGCCGCCAGACCCATGATGCGTGGACATTCGAGTGCCATTCTTTCGCTCACATATCTAGGTGCTGTTAAAGCAATGCCAAATTACAATGTAATGGGTCTAGCCAAAGCTAGTCTTGAAGCAAACACTCGATACATGGCTTATGCCTTGGGTCCGGATGGCATACGTGTTAATTGCATCTCAGCTGGCCCTATACGCACACTTGCTGCGGCTGGCATAGGGGACTTCAGGAAGATGCTTGATCACGTTGAAGAAAATGCACCGCTTCGAAAAAATGTTTCAATTGAAGAAGTAGGTAATGCAGCTGCATTTTTATGTTCAGATCTTGCCAGTGGCATCACTGGCGAAATAACTTATGTCGATGCAGGCTTTAATATTATTGGCATGACAGGCTATTAATCGACCCACTGGTTAACCATGAAGCTGATGCAAACCTCAAAAGTCTAAGTCAATTTAGTTTCTTCACCTTCACTGCGTGCAATTATTACTGCACCGCAAGAATCGCTAAAGACATTTACCGCTGTTCTACACATATCAAGAATTCGATCGACTGCTAAGATCAATCCAATACCTTCAAGCGGCAAGCCTATTGCGCCAAGAATAATAGTAATTGCGACTAGACTTGCAGCAGGAATGCCTGCCACTCCAATAGACGTTAACAAAGCTAATAAAACCACTAAAAATTGCTCGCCAAATCCTAGATGCAGTCCATATGCCTGTGCGATAAATAATGCTGCAACACATTCATATAGAGCTGTGCCATCCATATTAATAGTCGTTCCCAGAGGTAACACAAAACTTGACGTCTTATTAGATACACCTGCATTTTCTTGCACGCAATCCAAAGTAACCGGGAGTGCGGCAGCTGATGAACTTGTGGAAAATGCAGTTAATAACGCTGGCAACATGGCTTGATAATGCTTAGCAGGTTTAACTCTACCAATTACTTTTAATAACAGTGGCATTGCAATAAACATATGTATAGCGAGTGCCGCAAGAACCACAAAGAAGAATTTTGCTAGAGGAATAAATACATCTATACCGGATACAGCAACAATCTTAGCCACCAATGCAAAAACACCGACGGGTGCAAAGCGCATAATGAGACTAGTGATTTTCATCATGACTTCAAAGGTCCCGTCAAAGAAGTACTGCATGCTTTCTTTATGTTTGCCATCTAACCTCGAAATAAAGAAACCAAATAATAAGCTAAAGAAGATTAATCCCAACATCTGTCCTTGTGCTGCAGCCTGAACAATATTAGGAGGAATCATTCTTAAAAATACTGAAGAGATATCACTCGCTTTTGCATGTCCCACTTTCTCAGTAACCTCTGCAGTCGACTCATGCAGACCCAGCATTTCTTTTGCGGGCTGTCCATCAATAAGGCCCGGCTGAAATGTCATGACCACAGCCAGTCCAATCAAGATCGAGATTGTGGTGGTTGAGGCATAGTAAAGCATGGTCTTGCCACCCATACGGGCAAATGAACCATCCTGATTTATGCTAGAGATACCCACAATTATCGAAGAGACAATTAATGGCACAATTATCATTTTCAGCGCATTGAGAAATAATGTGCCAAAAAATTGATAGAAAGGAATTAAATGGACACCTAAGTTATGCTCTATCGATGGAGTCGCCATGCCAGCAACAACAGCTAGCCCTAAGGAGATGAGTATTTGCCAATGTAATTTTAATTTTAGGAAACTCATCATGTTTATTGAATAGAGTGTTTATAGATTCTCTGGGTACACTCGCACGTCAGCCGTTTCCCGTAAGGCATTCAGCGTCGCTTCTCTTTCCCGTTGACCATAGTTACTTTGCAAGGAAATCCATTCCGATTGTCCTACTACTGCGTCATCTTCAGGGGTTTGAACTTCTTTTAAAACTACAACCGCATAATCGCCATTATTGAGTTGTAATCCATCAACAATAGGTTGTGCTTCACTTGGCGCACGCATGGTAAAAGCATAATCTAAAATTTCACCAGGCACAGAGTCATCATCTCGAAGCAAGGCACCGGACGTTTCAAGTTTAACATTCATATCTGATGCAATAGCTTCTGCTTGTGTTGCATTAGATTGAAGATTTTTAACGGCTTCGTTACCTGCTTCTGCAACTTGCTTATTGGCCGTCTCAAACGAAATTATCTGCCTAATCACCGAACTTACTTCTTCTAAAGGCTGAGTTTGTGGTTCTTTAAATTCTGCCACACGCACGACAGCAACATTGCCATCACTCAACTCTAGTAGCTCACTGTTAAAACGATTATCTAAAACATCTTCAGAAAAGGCGGCCGTTATAACTTTAGGAAATGAACCAATCCCTTCTGCACTTTGAGATGACACCCAATCGGTAGTTTGTACTTCGACACCTAGAGCTTCGGCAGGAACTTCCAGACTGTCTTCATTCTCATAACTCAATTCTTGTAATAATTCCGCCTGCTTTACAAATTCTTCCTGAGCTAAATCACCGCGCAAACTATTATCAATATAACTGCGTGCCTCTTCAAAAGATCTTTGCTCAGGTTCTGTAATTTCATCTAACTGAATGATTTGAACACCCAAGCTTGTCTGTATCGCGTGGCTAGTATCACCCAGATTCATAGAAAATAGTTTTTGGATAAATTCAGGATTATCAATATCGTTACGGCCCAAGTAACCAAGATCACCACCATTATTTGATGAAAACTGATCTTCAGATAACTCGACTGCGAGATCAGAAAAGTCTTCTCCTGATGAGAGTCGTTCTAGAGCAGCTTGACCTTTTGACAATGCTACATCAATCTCTTCTTCAGATGCATCTTGAGGAAGCTTAAATAAAATATGTTTAGCTTTTCTTAGCTCTTGAGTTTGGAATTGAGATTTGTCCTGCTCATATACTGCCATTAATTCATCTTCAGAAAACTCTAGCGCATCAGCAATTTTATTCTGATCTATCTCTAAATACTCGAGCTTAACCTGTGCAGGTGTTTGAAAAGATTCTTTGTTGGCCTCGTAGTAATCACTAATTTCTTGATCGCTAACTTCTATATCTTGTGAGTCAATTGTTATTAAAAAATAATCAAAATCACGTTTTTGTTTATTTAATTTTGCAAATTGCTGTTTATCTCTAGTTGGCAAGAAACTAGAAAAAATAATGCTGCCTTGAAACTGATTGACATTATCTTCATTACGCATCTGCGATTCGAACTCAGCAGGACTTCGCTGTTGGGCAGCCAGGAAATTTTCATATAGTTGTTTATCAAATCTGCCATTTCTTTGAAACTGTGGCACGGTGCTTATTCTTTCGAATAGTCGTGAGTCTGTGGTGCGATATCCTGCATTACTGACTTCATTGTTAATGAGTATGTTGCCAATCATATAATCTAAAACTTCTTGCTTGAGCTTACTATCATTCTCACCAAAGTTTTCCTCTGCTTGCGTTCCATATAGAGAGCGCAAATAACTGCGCCGGTCTTGCAATTGAGCATCAAATGCTCGCTTTACTAATTCTTCTCCATTAACTTCGGCGACATTTTGATCGGAAGGCCCTGTAAAATATTCTTGTATCCCCCAAAACGCAAAAGGGATTGCAATTAAAATGACGATAATATAAGCGAATACACCTGTGGCTTTATCGCGAATCTGCATCAACATATTAGTAACTCAGTATTATTTTGTATTGTGTGAAGAATTAAGCGGGGCATTATATAGAGAGAGGGAGACGAAATCTCCCTTCCCATAAAAGAAAAATGGCGGAGTGGACGGGACTCGAACCCGCGACCCCCGGCGTGACAGGCCGGTATTCTAACCAGCTGAACTACCACTCCGAATCTGGCTTTATTTTCTGATAATCTGATTGGTGGGTGCTGAGGGGATCGAACCCCCGACCCTCGCCTTGTAAGGGCGATGCTCTACCAGCTGAGCTAAGCACCCATGCAAAAGGCGCGCTAGTTTACGGCATCCTTTAGGGCTTTACCAGCTTTGAAAGCAGGGACTTTAGAAGCTGCAATATCCATAGGTTCACCTGTCCTTGGATTGCGGCCAGTGCGAGCAGCACGTTCTCTGACTAAGAATGTACCAAAACCTGCAATAGCAACTTGGTCACCATTTTTGAGTGCGTTAGAAATAGTATCTAAGACTGTATCTACTACTCGGCCTGCGGCTGCTTTGGAAGATAGTTCTGCGGATTCTGCTACCGCATCAATTAGCTCAGTTTTATTCATTGACAAGTGATCTCCTGGCTTAATAGTTATAAAAAGTAACTACGATATATAGCACAAAGAAAGTTAGGCGCTTAAGGTAGATTTACTGCTAAGCAGTAATTTACAGTTCCAGACGAATACGCTAACGTAGCGTATATAAGAACAATCTTCTATGCGTGTTATTCTTATACCAGCTACGTGTAAATACTGTCAATAAAGACTTTTAGTGATGTCTCACTTCTTCTTTATCATTAGCTTCGGTTAAAACTTTCTTTTTGAGATCGCTCAAATTCTCTCCACCTTCCAGCGGAGTAGGCATTTCTTTTAATGCAATTTCGAGCACTTCATCAATCCATCGAACGGGACGAATATCTAATTGATCTTTTATGTTATCGGGAATATCAACCAAATCTTTTCGATTTTCTTCAGGAATAACGACTGTTTTAATTCCACCGCGATGTGCTGCAAGGAGTTTCTCTTTTAATCCACCAATTGGTAAGACTTCACCACGCAATGTAATTTCACCTGTCATCGCTACATCTGCACAAACTGGTATATCAGTTAATGCAGAAGCTAATGCTGTAGTCATGCCAATACCTGCACTTGGTCCATCTTTAGGAACAGCTCCTTCAGGGACGTGAATGTGGATATCAACTTTTTCATAGAAACCAGGGCTAACACCTAACACATTGGCACGACTGCGCACAACAGTTTGGGCAACTTGAATTGATTCTTTCATCACATCGGCAAGATTACCTGTTGGAGTTAACTTGCCTTTACCATGAATAATTTCCGCTTCAATACTTAAAAGCTCTCCGCCAACTTCAGTCCAAGCTAAACCAGTGACTTGACCAATTTGATCATTTTCTTCCGCGAGCCCATAACGGAATTTACGCACACCTAAATATTCATCAATATTCTCAGTGGTGACAACAACTTTGCTATCGGTATCACCTAAGACGATTGACTTAACAACCTTGCGACAGATTTTAGAAATTTCACGCTCTAAATTTCGCACTCCAGCTTCACGTGTGTAGTGTCGAATAATATCGCGCACCGCATCTTCGCCGATTACAATCTCAGTTTCTTTCAAACCATTCGACTTCACTTGCTTAGGAAGCAAATATCTCATTGCTATATTTAATTTTTCATCTTCGGTATATCCAGGTATGCGAATAACTTCCATACGATCTAGTAATGGACCAGGTATGTTCATACTATTTGATGTTGCAACAAACATCACATCTGATAAATCGAAATCGACCTCTAAGTAATGGTCACTGAAAGTATTGTTTTGTTCAGGATCGAGTACTTCCAACATTGCAGAAGCTGGATCGCCACGAAAATCCATTGCCATTTTGTCAATTTCATCTAACAAGAACAGAGGATTTCTGACAGCAATTTTTGATAAGTTCTGAATGATCTTACCTGGCAATGAACCAATGTAAGTTCGACGATGACCACGAATTTCAGCCTCATCACGCACACCACCTAACGACATACGCGTATATTTACGCCCTGTTGCTCGTGCAATTGATTTACCTAAAGAAGTTTTACCTACACCCGGCGGACCAACCAAACATAAGATTGGGCCTTTAAGTTTTTTAACACGCTGTTGTACTGCAAGATACTCGAGGATTCTTTCTTTAACTTTATCTAGACCATAATGATCCGACTCTAAAACTTCTTCTGCTTTGGATAGATTTCGATTAATTTTACTGCGCTTTTTCCAAGGCGCACCAACAACCCAATCAATGTAATTACGCACCACAGTTGCTTCAGCTGACATGGGCGACATCATCTTGAGTTTGTTTAATTCAGAGGTTACTTTTTCTTTCGCCTCTTTAGTCATGCCTGCTTCTTCAATTTTCTGCGCAAGTTCATCTACTTCATTGGGTGCATCTTCCATATCACCCAATTCTTTCTGGATAGCCTTCATTTGTTCATTTAAATAATACTCTCGCTGGCTTTTTTCCATTTGAGTTTTAACTCGCCCACGAATACGTTTTTCTATTTGTAGAACATCCAACTCACCTTCGATCAAATTCATTAAATGCTCAAGACGTTCATATGTAGAGATAATTTCTAATACATTTTGTTTCTCTTCTAACTTCAACGACATATGTGCAGCAATAGTGTCAGACAAGCGATCAGGCTCATCAATACCAGAGAGCGATGTCAAAACTTCAGGAGGTACCTTTTTATTTAACTTCACATACTGTTCAAATAAACCAACAATCGAACGCGAAAGCACATCGAGTTTCTTTTCGTCATCTGCATCAGTATCTTTCAGCACTGTTATGTCTGCAGTGAAATATTCAGACTCTTCAGCATAGCGATTGACTTTGGCACGTTCTGAGCCTTCAACCAATACTTTAATCGTGCCGTCAGGAAGTTTTAGCAACTGTAAAATTGATGAAAGTGTTCCAATTTCATAAAAATCGTCAAAGCCAGGCTCATCAAGTTCTGCACTCTTTTGTGCAACCAACAGTATCTGTTTGTTGTTTGTCATTGCAGCATCAAGTGCTTGAATCGATTTATCACGACCAACAAACAAAGGAATGACCATGTTGGGGTAAACCACGACATCACGCAGTGGCAAGACTGGCACCGTCGTGACTTCTGATAAATCAATAGGATTGTTTTCTTGATCAGTCATAAAGACTCCTTTGAGTCTGATGAATTTTTATAAAATTTTGACGTATCGCCATTATATAAGGCTGCCTTGCTATTATTTCAAGGGCAACCAAAATATGTATATGATGGGTACAAATCTCTCGTGCTTATTTGCAAGTAGCGGCTGGTAGGGATTGAGCTTTTTTCGAACAAAGTTGTAAGAAACTCAATCATTTATTGATATTTATTCTTCTGTTGCCGTTTTTTCAAAATCAGTGGATTCGTAGATCAGATAAGGTTTTGCATCACCCTTAATCACTGCCTCATCTACCACGACTTTAGTAACCCCTTCAGTCGAGGGTAAATCATACATAGTATCCAAGAGTACATTTTCCAAAATGGTGCGTAGTCCACGCGCGCCCGTCTTGCGTTCCATCGCTTTCTTGGCAACAGCTGTTAAAGCATTTGGACGAAATTCAATTTCCGCATCTTCCATTTCGAACAAACGAATATATTGCTTCGTGAGTGCATTTTTGGGTTCGGTCAAGATTCTTACCAAGGCTTCATCGTCCAACTCTTCCAGAGTCGCAACGACAGGTAGACGTCCAACAAATTCTGGAATTAAACCATATCGAATTAAATCCTCAGGCTCGACGCTATGTAAAATCTGACCCAAATCTGCATCTTGATCTCTGCCGCGAACTTCAGCAGCAAATCCAATACCGGTTTTTTCGGTACGATCTAAAATGACTTTGTCTAATCCTGCAAACGCACCACCACAAATAAATAAAATATTGCCGGTATCAACTTGTAAAAACTCTTGTTGTGGATGTTTGCGCCCACCTTGCGGAGGAACAGAGGCCACAGTCCCTTCAATTAACTTCAAAAGAGCCTGCTGAACACCTTCACCAGACACATCACGCGTGATAGAAGGATTATCAGACTTGCGTGAAATCTTATCGATTTCATCTATATAGACTATACCGGTCTGGGCTTTTTCAACATCGTAATCACATTTTTGCAAAAGCTTTTGAATAATGTTTTCAACATCTTCACCCACATAACCTGCTTCGGTTAATGTGGTTGCATCAGCAATTGTGAAAGGAACATTAAGGAGTCGTGCCAAGGTTTCGGCAAGTAAAGTTTTACCAGAACCTGTTGGGCCAACTAATAGAATATTACTCTTTGCAAGTTCAACGCTATCTTTAGAACCATTACTCGCTTCTAATCTTTTGTAGTGGTTATAAACTGCAACAGATAGGACTTTCTTTGCACTTTCTTGGCCAATGACATATTCGTCCAAGATATTATTGATTTCTTTTGGCTTAGGAAGCTTGCTTCCACTTGCGGGCGATTGTTCCTGCATTTCTTCACGAATGATATCGTTGCATAACTCGACACATTCATCACATATAAATACTGATGGGCCTGCAATTAATTTACGAACTTCATGTTGGCTTTTACCGCAAAAGGAACAGTAAAGTAGTTTGCCACTATCTGAATCTTTTTTATCGCCACTCATGTAGATATCCTATCTTATGATCTAGTCGTATTTTGTGTTTGCCATTCTATGTGGAAATGAGTCTTTGAAACAGTGAATTTATTCCTAGATTGATACTTTATATCGGCACCCCAAAAACCATGTATTAACCGTAAGAATATCAGTACGTTGTATCACCATTTTATCGATTATTCAAACTATTCTGCGCCACGGGTGGTTAAAACATTATCAATCAGACCATACTTTTGAGCTTCTTCACTGCTCATAAAGTTATCTCGCTCTGTGTCCTTAGAGATTGTTTCCATACTTTGCCCAGTGTGATTAGCTAATACCCGATTTAATCTTTCACGAATATTGAGGATTTCACGCGCATGAATATCAAAGTCCGAGGCTTGGCCTTGGAAGCCTCCAAGTGGTTGATGAATCATCATACGTGAGTGTGGTAGAGCGTAACGCTTCCCTTTCTCGCCACCCGCCAACAATACTGCACCCATACTAGCAGCCTGTCCTACACATAATGTACTGATATGAGGTTTAGCAAATTGCATGGTGTCATAAATCGCCATACCAGCTGTCACTGAACCACCAGGTGAATTAATGTAAATAGAAATATCTTTGTCTGGGTTTTCTGATTCTAAAAACAATATCTGTGCAACCACTAAATTTGCCATATGGTCTTCAACAGGACCAACAATAAAAATAACCCGTTCTTTTAAAAGGCGAGAATAGATATCGTAAGCTCGTTCGCCTCGCGCTGACTGCTCGACGACCATTGGGACAAGATTCATCATTGGTTCCTGTATGTTTTGATTACTCATATCGAATAGCCTTTTGTAAAATAAATTTTATTAGCGTGGTTTCACTATATCTTCAAAAGCAGCATTTTTCTCAACTTTGTTTACCTGACTTAATACCCAATCGACGACTTGCTCTTCCATCACTAAGGATTCGATCTGTGCACGAGCTTGATTATTTGAACTATAGTACTGGATGACTTGTTGAGGGTCAGCATATTGTTGAGCCATCATTTGAATTCGCTGAGCAACAGTCTGTTGGTCAACTTGCAATTCTTGCTTAACTGCAATTTCGCCAATAATTAAACCAAGCTTCACTCTATCTTTAGCATTTTCTTCAAACAAAGAATCAGGCAAATCAATTTCAGATTCGGCGCTCATACTTTGTTTTGTCTGTTCACGCAATGCTGCTATTTCTTGCGTCACCATGGATTCTGGCAAAGTCAATTCATTATTCTCTGATAATACCTTCATCACTGCTTGTTTTGAGTTTGACAATATTTGCTGATCTAGCTCATTTTGCAGTGATTTACGGAGTTCCACTTTTAGCTCATCAATTGAACCAGTAAGTCCAAATGACTTTGCAAATTCTTCATCTAGTTCAGGTAATTCACCTGCTTCAACTTTCTTCACTTCTATATCAAATGTCGCTTCTTGTCCTGCTAACTTTTCATTTCCATAATCTTTGGGGAACTTTAGATTAAAGGTTTTAGCGTCATCGGCTTTTAAACCAATCACTTCTTCTTCAAAACCAGGAATCATTCTGCCCTCGCCTAATTCGAGAACAAAATCTTCTGCCTTGCCACCTTCAAATTCCTCATCACCCAACTTGCCCACAAAATTCATCGTCACCCGATGACCATTTTCAGCAACACTCTCTGTTTCACTCCAGTTCATACGCTGCTTGCGCATTTTATCTAGCGCATTATCAACAACTTTATCTGTGACTTCAGATACTTGAACATCAACTTCCAAATGGCTCAAATCGCATAGCTCAAATTCCGGATATACATCAAACGAAGCTGTGAAAGTTAAATCTTTACCTTCTTTTGCTTCTTGCGTTTCAATACTTGGACTAGAGGCTGGGCGAAGCTTTTCTTTCAAGACCGCTTCTTGATAACTCGCTTGCATTTGGTCTGCCATCACTTCCTGACGCACTTGAGCACCAAAGCGTTTTCGCACTACATTAAGTGGGATTTTGCCTGGTCGAAAACCGTCAATTTTGACGCGCCCTTTGAGTGAATTTAGACGTGACACAATCTCTGTCTCAACTTTGTCAGTGGGGACTTGAATAGTGAGCTTTCTACCCAATTCACTAGTTTGCTCGACCGAAACTTGCATTGAACTATACTCTAATAATGAAGATTTAAATTTTGAACGCCATATTCGACAGGTATTGATGGTGGTGCGAAAGGAGAGACTCGAACTCTCACGGGTTACCCCACTGGAACCTAAATCCAGCGCGTCTACCAATTCCGCCACTTTCGCATAAATATCCTGGCACAACAACGTGCTAGTATAACTTGAAATTTATCTGCTAGTTAAGGTGATATAACATTAGGAATACATGGCTAACGAATAGCCATCACTCACAGTCTATACAAGCTAAGATATGCCGCGCTTACTTATTCTATTAACTTACTTTGTTAGCATTTTTGTAGTTGGTTGCTTATTAGCATATCCAGTCCACTTGATCATTGATACAAGCTTTGAGCGTATTGTATCTCGCTCGGTATTGATTTGTGCCATCCTGTTTTTTTACCCGACATATAAAGCCCTTAATATAAAAAGTTTTTCTGAACTAGGATTTACTAGCAGTTCCCCTATTTCAAATCTTGCTCAGTCCTGGGGGTTAGGCGTTGTCATGCTGCTGCCTATTTCTTTTTTATACATCGCATGTGGTTATAGATTTTGGGAGCCCGTTGCACCCAATTTAATTGACCCCACCACCACAATCGTCACCGCCATAATTGCAGGACTACTAATAGGCTTAATCGAAGAGACTATTTTAAGAGGATTTTTACAATCTCAATTAAGCAAATTGATGACCTTAAGTTTAAGCGTGGTTTTTGTGAATGTGATTTATAGTTCAGTTCACTTTTTACAACCTCCTGAGACGTTTACCTTGGAAACTATTCATTGGTATTCCGGTTTTACATTACTCGTTGCTGCCTTCTCATCCTTACTTAATTTTGAATTAGTCTGGGATTCCTGGATTGCATTATTTTTAGCAGGTGTCTTTTTATCAATTGTTCGAATTCGAACTAATTTGCTTTGGTGTATAGGGATTCATGCAGGTTGGGTTGCACATATAAAAGTATTTAAATCTTTTACTGATCGTGACAATACAGCTTCCTGCAAAGCATTTGCCAGCGACTATGATAACTATGTTGGGGAATTTAGCGCAGTTTGGCTGCTTGCAATTCTAGCGATCTGGGGAATTTACTATTTAGTGAAAATTAGAAAAAGCCATCACTAACGTAACTGATTAATCGCAATCACAATTTCTTGTTTAACATCATCGATCTTCTCATCAATAGCCTGATACCCGCTAACCTCATCTGATGTAATTTCATTAGAATGCTTGGCCCAAACCTGCGCTAACATCGCAGCACTGTCTTGCACATGTTGAGGCATGGCATAACTAATATCTTCTACTGCTAACACATGGGACCAACCTGTTTTTAAATCACCGCGATCATCATTACGATCAAAACGCGCATACAGAACCACTTCCTGCAAATGTGTTAATTCCTTCATCATAAATAACCCTGCATCACGCACATTTTTATTCGCTTCGGATGCTTCGTTACGCCAGGTGTTATAACCAAGGCCAGATAAAGCCACGACCAGACTGATAATGGCCACGGCATTTCTTCGAACCTGATCGATAATCATTCACACATTCTAACAAGTTAGAAATATCAATGAGGAAGAAATATTGCGCGAGATATAAAGTGGGGTGAGTGATGGGGCTCGAACCCACGACGACTGGAATCACAATCCAGGGCTCTACCAACTGAGCTACACTCACCATTACCTGAACGGCGGTATCCTAATCTTATCTGAAAGGAATATCTAGGTGCTAGTTAGTGATAGTAGCTTTAGAAACATCTCTTGTGGCATTAGATTTATTGAGTACCTAGTAATAGGTCGCATGTTAGTTCTAGCTATTTCTAAAATATTGAATCACTTCGCGGTGAATTGGGCCAAATTTAACTGATTAAAAGATTGGAGAAATAGGTTTTGTGATAGCTCTGGCTGCTCTCGCAGTATATTGAATCCCTTCGGGGAAATTAATTTCCGTGTAATACCAGGTTTCGTCCACTTAAGGCTGAATAATCACAGACGCTATACGAAACCTATGACTCTTTATTTAGCATTTCTTTATCTTTCAGAATCGCTCCGCGATACTTAATTTGCGACGAATACCCCGTCGCATGTGTGGCGCGCCCGGCAGGACTCGAACCTGCAACCCCCGGCTTAGAAGGCCGATGCTCTATCCAGTTGAGCTACGGGCGCAATTTATAACGTCAGTTTATGGATGAGCTATGGTAGGTAGATTAACCGACAAGTCAATAAGAAAGAATTCAATAAATGATTTGAAAATAATCTTAAACAACATCATGCATTTATTTGACTAGGTACTAAACTCTTCAAATAGCTCTTCTAGAATTTGCTTCGTGCATTTACCAATGGCTGAATATTCTGCGTCTGTAAGATTAGCTAGCGATACTCTGACCGATGCGTCCACCACCTCAAAACCTTTACCAGGCAAGAGCACCACACTCACTTCATTTGCTAAGCGAAATAAAAATTCTGTTCCACGATTTTCTGTCGCCATCCATGCAGCAAATGCCTCACCATATATTTGTCCGCCCAATCTTTGTAAATCAATTAAGTAATAATAGTTAACTTCATTTGGACCTAATACAGGGGGTATTCCCACATACATACATAAATTTTGATAACGATGCCGTATCAGATTTTTCGCTGAGTCTTTATATAAATTATGATTATCCATCAATCCATTTAAGGCAAACAGGGTCATTTGTAACTGCTGTGGTGTAGACAAACCCGCAGTGTGATTTAGCGCAACTACACGGCTGTCAGCAACCAGTCGATCTATAAACAATAGTTCTTCAGGTTGGTTAGTGAGCGATGAATAACGCTTTGCTTGCTCTTCTTTTACTGAACTAGGTAGTGCTTTTAACATTTCGTCAAAAACATTGTCATCATGTAATGCAATCACACCGAGCCTCCACCCCGTCGCACCGAAGTACTTGGAAAATGAATACACGCATAAAGTATTGTGCGGACATACCGCAAACAGTGACACAAAGTTATCTGCAAATGTGCCATATACATCGTCAGTGACAATAAACAAATCTTTACGTTTGTTATTTACAAGATCGGCAATCTTATGAAGACTTTCATAAGATAATTTTACTGAAGGTGGATTACTTGGATTGACCATGAAAAATATCTTAATCTCTGGATCTTCTAATTTCGCCAATTCATTATCTGGATACTGCCAATCACTGTCTTCATCCATTCGGATATCGACTATTTCAAGTTGATATTCAGGAAGTAATGGAATTTCCAAATAAGGCGAAAAGATAGGTGTGCCAAGTGCTATTTTATCTCCAGGTTTAATCAAGCCATTTAATTTCATGCTCTGAAAAATATAAGCCATGGCAGCCGTTCCACCTTCTGTTGCAAAAAGTGAAAAATCGCCACCACGCGGATGATAGTTATACATCTCTTGCCCGATATACGCTTTCACAATTTCCTCACTATGCATCAGCATGCGTGGCGGAACAGGATAGTTACAACCCAGAAAAGCATTGACCATTTCATGTAGGAAAGCTTCCTGGGTTTGCCCCAGACGATCTTTCACAAAAGCGATAGCATTTCTTAGAAAACTTATACCTTCGGCACCTTCTTGCCGATCTGCAAAAATTTCAAAACGTAGATCTATACCGTCTTCTTCAGGTAACCCTCCTATGCCACTTTCTAGATAGGCATAAGAACGTTCCGCTTCAAGCATCGCAAAATCAGCAAGTCTTAAAAAGGCTCGACGTGGTTCAGTGGCCAAAAAATTTGGATTGCCACGTCCTGCATTTAGCATCATTCTTTCAGAATGTGATTTTGCTAACTTGATTAACTCATCTTTTAATTCAAAAGGACTGAGCTTACTAAAATTGCTGTAATCTATAGTCTCCATCTTTTACCCACCTTTAATTCCAAAAAGATTATGGATTTACTGTAATGATCCCAACAATAATAGGACCCCAAAGTGTTAAAAATACATTAGCGACTGCATAAGTTAATGCAAATGGTACAACTGGTGTGGAATTGCCTGCTTTTTGCATTAATGCAGCAAATCCAGGATTGGCACTTCTTCCACCTGTTATACAACCCAGAATTTCAATTGGATTTTTAATTCTTAGAATATAGTATGAAAAATAGAAGCTGATTATTTGTGGAATAATCGTAACACCAACACCCAATAAAAATAGTGTAAGACCGTATTGCTTTATGGTTGTTAATGCTTCAGGTCCTGCAGAAATTCCCACTACACCGACAAACACTGCCAAACCAAAATCTCGCAAAAAGTTTGAAGCTCCAGTTGGCAAAGAACCATAACGTGGATGTGTGCTGCGCAGCCAACCAAACAATAAACCAGAAAGCAAACAACCACCACCTGTACCAATCGATACAGGAATACCAAATAATTTAAATTGTATGATGCCTAATAAAATACCAAGCCCCATCCCAATGCCAAAGAAGATAAAATCCGTCACCGGAGCCGGATTGATTTTATAACCTAGCTTGCTTTGTACTGCATCAAGATCCTTAGGCGCACCGATGAACACTAGCTCATCTCCTTTATGCAGCTCTACATTAGGTAACAACTCTAAATTGTGTCCAAGACGCATCGCACTTATTAAATAAGCACCGCTTGGCTTGTCTTTATTTAATTCTTCACGCAACTGCTGAATAGTTTTTCGTGCCAATTGCGAATTACTTAAAATAATTTCACGATGCTCTTCGACTAATTCAAAATCTGCTGGCGCAACCACTTCTCTTCCAAAATAAGGCGCCATATTATCCATGACAGATATTTTTCCTGTTACCGCAACCAGATCGTCTTTGTTAAGCACTAGGCTCTCATCAAGCGGTATTTTTGTACCTGAACGAATGACCGATTCAATATGTGCATCTTTTAAGATTTCATTATTTTCAAGAATCGATTCACCCATGGCGGGGCTTGCTTCTGCGACAGCATAGACCCGGGTGACAACAGGCTTTATCGCTTCGAATTCTCCAGGCTCTAATTCCTCCTTACCTCCTCCCATTTTACTGGCTAATTTTTTTGCTTCTTCACGGATATCCCACCCCATGACCATCGGGAAAAACCAACTCACCATAATAATGGGGCCTAGTGAGCCAAAGATGTAACAAACTGCATAGCCAACCGCTATATTTGTTTGCATTTGTTTAATTTCAGCTGCTGACACATTCAACTGAGCAATGGCTTCACCTGCTGTACCGATAATCGCGGATTGAGTCAGGCCTCCTGCAGCAAGACCTGCAGCTGTTCCACGATCAAGATTAAAAAACCAGGCGGCTGCAAGAACGCAAAATAATCCTGCGAGACATGTGAAAAATGCGGAAGCCAGTTGATTAAGTGATTTTAGATTGAGCGCATTAAAAAATTGAGGGCCACCTTGATAACCCACCGCATAGATAAACAATGCAAAGAAGATACTTTTAATTCCACTATCAAGGTTTATGCCTAATTGACCAATAATGACACCCACGATGAGCGTCCCCGCAATTCCACCTAAAACAAATCGTCCAATCGTGAGTTTGCCAAATAGGTAACCGAGAGCAACAGTAAGGAATAGCGCCAGAAGTGGCACTTTATTGAATAAGCTTTCTAATGT